>DATMUN010000258.1:0-3458 GCA_035563895.1 Occallatibacter sp.
GTGCCGGTGAATGTCATGGTTTTGCCTTCGCCGGCTTTGGACTGATCCGGTTGCTGGGCCTGGGGCTGTGGTTCCTGAAAGGCAGGCATGGGCGTCGCTGAGACTTTGCTCAGTGTCTGGCTCCAGCCGCAGACGCAGATCACTGCTAGCACCCACAGCGAAAACGTGAGAGAGGACAAACGTCGATTCGACTGCATACGGTCACCTCATGGGGGAGTTAGAGGGTTCACGGCACTGATCACCTGCAACAACAACGATCCAGGCGAGAGCGAGTGCGAAGAATCGCCTCGGTCGTGCTGCCCCCCTGAAGCACGCAGCGCGCCAATCTGCATGTGTTGATTTTGAAGAACATGCCTGCGGGGCTCCGCGATGCAAAGCGTAAAAACTTCCCGGCAGGGAAGAAAGGTCGAGGCGACGGCAGGAAGTTTTTTCCATAAACAGCAAAGGGGATTCTCGCTGGGAGAATCCCCTTCAACACACTGCTTCAGCAGCGGCGTTATTTCTTCTCGTCGCCCGTCTTCAGCTGTGGCAGCGTCGATCCTGTGCTCAGCGTCAGCAGTCCGGCCTCCGCATACACCCGCAGCTTGTCGCGCGAGTCCGTGATGTCCAGGTTGCGCATCGTCAGCTGCCCGATGCGGTCGCGCGGCGAGAAGGTCGACTCGCCCTTCTCCATCGTCAGCCGCTCCGGTTTGAATGTCAGGTTCGGCGAGTCTGTGTTCAGGATCGAGTAGTCATTGCCGCGCCGCAGCTCCACCGTCACCTCGCCCGTGATGGGCCGCGCCACCCAGCGCTGCGCACTCTCGCGCAGCATGATGGCCTGCGAGTCGAACCAGCGTCCCTGGTAGAGCAGCCGGCCCAGCTTGCGGCCATTCTCGCGATACTGCTCGATCGTGTCCTCGTTGTGGATGCCCGTAATCAGCCGCTCATACGCGATATACAGCAGCGCCAACCCCGGAGCCTCGTAGATGCCGCGGCTCTTGGCTTCGATGATGCGGTTCTCGATCTGGTCGCTGACACCCAGCCCGTGCCGTCCGCCAATGCGGTTCGCCTCCAGCAGCAGCTCCACCTGGTCCGTGAACTCCACTCCGTTCAGCGCCACCGGCAGTCCCTCGTGGAAGCGAATCGTCACTTCCTCAGCTTTTACCGGCACATCGTCGCGCCACGAGGCCACGCCCATGATCGGCTCCACGATGCGAATGCTGCTCGAAAGCAACTCCAGCTCCTTCGCCTCGTGCGTCGCGCCCAGAATGTTCGAGTCCGTCGAGTACGCCTTCTCCGCAGACATCTTGTACGCGAAGCCAGACTTCGTCATGAACGCAGACATCTCCGCGCGCCCGCCCAGCTCGTCAATGAACTCCTGATCGAGCCACGGCTTGTAGACGCGCAGCTCCGGATTCACGAGGAGCCCGTAGCGATAGAAGCGCTCAATATCGTTGCCCTTGAAGGTCGAGCCGTCGCCCCAGATCGAGACGTCGTCCTCCTTCATCGCAGCCACCAGCATCGTGCCCGTCACGGCGCGGCCAATCGGCGTGGTGTTGAAGTAGGCAACGCCCGCTGTGGTGATGTGGAACGCGCCCGACTGGAGTGCCGCCAGCCCTTCGCGCACCAGCTGCGCCCGGCAGTCGATCAGCCGTGCCACCTCAGCGCCATACTCCAGCGCCTTGCGCGGAATCTCGTCATAGTCCTTCTCATCAGGCTGGCCCAGGTTCGCCGTGTAGGCATAGGGACGCGCGCCCTTCAGCTTCATCCAGTGCAGCGCGGCGCTCGTGTCCAGGCCGCCAGAGAAGGCGATGCCGACCCTTTCGCCGGCCGGAAGGTGTTCCAGAATGTTCGACATTTTCGTGCAGCCCTTCAGGGAGAGAATTGCGCCACATCTCAAAAAAGAGGTGGAAACTCTATTGTACGAGCCGCACGCCTTCCAGCGGCCGCTCAAGGCTTACTTCGAGCTCGAGCGGCCGGCAATCCTATTGCGCCGCCACCTCAGACGGTTGCAGCTGCCGCATCTCTCTCGGAGCCGCTGCACGATACGTGATCTCCGAGAAGCTCGCCGAAAAGTGGTTCGACGCGTCGGAATGTGCAGCAAAGCCCACACGCACGCCGGGCCCGAAGGGCATCTCGAAGTGCCGCACCAGCCGCCACTGTTGCCCGTCGCGCGAGAAGTGCAGCGTAAACACGTTGCCCTGGCGCGCAATCGCCATGTAAACAAACGGCGAAGCAATAGTCTCGGAGTTGATATCGTCCGACCGCTCCCGCGTCACCACGGAGACCACCGTAGCCTCGTGTCGCGGCGAGTTCTCGAAGCAGAGCTTCACCCAGTGCGCATCGTCGCCGTAGACCACCAGCGCGCCCACGTCGTAGGTGTCCACCAGTTGCGCTGCAATCCTGGCTTTGAACGTGAAGTCGCCTTGCGGTGCGAACAGCACCATCGGTGCGTTTACCACGTCAAAGCCGCCGCCGGGAGCATGGAAGAGGTTGGTCCCCGCCGAAGGCACAATCTGCAGCGTGCCATCTTTAATGTGCAATGTGGCCTTGTCCGAATTCACTTGCGTCCATCCGCCGGGAAGCTTGGGCAAACCGGACCAGTCCACGCCGCCTGCGGCCTGCGCATGCGCTATCGCCGCACAGCCAAGAGCAACCAGAGCAATCGCAAAAGAGAAGATAAAACCAGAGCGGAAAACTCGAACGTGCATTTCGGTCCTTTCTAAAAGCAGGACCAACTATACGCGCGAGCCTCTGCGCAGTCTGTGATCACAGCGTTGCGCTAAAAGGTTTTTGCAGAGGGGGCATCGCTATTGCCAGATCGTCGGCAACCGGCATGAGCTTCGCCTTTCGGCGTAGCCCATGATTCAGCGCGCCCCGTTTCACCGGGAACCGTGAAGTGCGAACTGCGCTGCGAGCTATTCCTCAGTCGGAGGCCGCACTGCGCGCGCCAGTGCCCACTTCAACTCGTCCACGCCCTCGCCCGTCACGGCCGAGATTGCGTAGAAGTCCAGCTTGCGCCGTTTTGCGTGCGCCTTCAGCTTTTTGAGTTTGTCCGGATTAACCGCGTCAACCTTCGTCGCCACCACGATCATCGGCTTCTCTTCAAGCCCATTGCCAAAGCTCGCCAGCTCCTTGTTGATGACCTTAAAGTCCTCCACCGCGTCCTCGCGGCCCGAGGCATCCGACACGTCCACCAGGTGCGCCAGCACGCGCGTGCGCTCAATATGCCGCAGAAACTGCACGCCGAGCCCCTGGCCCATGTGCGCGCCTTCAATCAGGCCCGGCACGTCGGCCACCACGTAGCTCTGCTGGTTCGGCTCCTCGCCCACCGTCACCACGCCCAGGTTCGGCTCCAGAGTAGTGAAAGGGTAATCGGCAATCTTCGGCCGCGCGGCCGAGATGCGCGAGATCAGCGTGGACTTGCCCGCATTCGGATAGCCCACCAGACCCACGTCGGCCAGCAGCTTCAGCTCCAG
>DATMUN010000259.1:0-3166 GCA_035563895.1 Occallatibacter sp.
CGCGATCCACTTCGCTCAGGATGACAGGGGTTGAATGGGGGAGGTGGTTTTCCCCGGTTCCCAAGTGCCAGGGACCGGGGAAAACCATTTTCGTGCTTAGGAAGCGGCGCTTAACAGCAGGTTCTTTGTTTGTGGTTCACAGGGGTCCGGGGCTTCAGGCTCCGGATTTTTTGCGTTTGGTTATGTTGTGGTGGGCGGGGGGCCGAAGTGGGCGCGGAGGAGTGCCAGGGCTTCTTCCGGGGTGGTGATGGCGCCTTCGAGCTGGGCGTCTTCTGCGGCGTGGAGCATGGGGCGGAAGGCGGGGCCGGGGCGATATCCGGCGGCGATGAGCTCGCGGCCGGTGAGGAGCGGGCAGGGGCGGACGGCCTCGGCGGGCAGGGCGGCGAGCTGGTCGCGGACGAAGGTCCAGTTGTCGAGGTTGCCGTGGGCGGCGAGGCAGTCCATGCGGTGCAGGGCCAGGTGCTCGTCGAACCGCTCGAGGCGGAGGAAGCGCTTGAGGGTGGAGGCGCGCATGCGGGGGGTGTCGGCGAAGCGCATGTGGTGCTCGACGAGGGCGAGGATCTGGCGGGTGTCGTCGTTGGAGAAGCGGAAGCGGCGGAGGATTTCGGCCGCGATGGCGAGGCCGACCTCGACGTGGCCGTCGAAGCGGATGCGGTCGGGGGCGACGCGGAAGGTGGGGGGCTTGCCGACGTCATGCAGGAGCGCGCCCCAGGCGAGGGTGGCGGAGCAGCCGGGCTCGAGCTGGTTGAGGAGGAGCAAGGTGTGGGTGAAGACGTCGCCCTCAGGGTGGTACTGCGGGGGCTGGGCGACGCCGACCATGCGGGCGATCTCCGGGAGGACCTCGGCGAGGAGGCCGGTGGAGTGGAGCAGCTCAAAGGCGCGGCGGGCACGGCCCTCGGTGAGCATCTTGGTGAGCTCGTCGCGGACGCGCTCGCGGCTGACGGCGTGGATGCGCGGGGCGAGCTGGCGGATGGCGGCGAAGGTGGCGGGGTCGATCTCGAAGCCGAAGCGGGCGGCGAAGCGCACGGCGCGGAGGAGACGGAGCTGGTCTTCTTCAAAGCGGCGGGCCGGTTGGCCGATGGCGCGGATGATGCCGGCGTTGAGATCGGCAAGGCCGTTTACATGGTCTTCGACTAACGCGATGAGTTGCTGCGGATTGGTGAGGGATTCGTCGAGGCGAGTGTCTCCAGTGAGCGGGTCGAGCAGGAGGCCGTTGATGGTGAAGTCGCGGCGCTGCACATCTTCGGCGGGGGAGAGGGTGTAGCGGACCTGGTCGGGGTGGCGGCCGTCGGAGTAGAGGCCGTCGGAGCGGAAGGTGGCGACCTCCACCTGTTCCACCTCCGCCACCTGCGGTGGGGCCAACTGTTCGGACGAGTTTAGTAGCTTGGAGACAACGAGGACTACGCCAAAGTGGGCGCCTACGGCGAAGGTGCGGGGGAAGAGGTGGAGGACCTGGTCGGGGGTGGCGCTGGTGGCGACGTCGTAGTCGGCGGGGACGCGTCCGAGGAGAAGGTCGCGGACACAACCACCGGCGAGGTAGGCCTGGTGGCCCGCGGCGCGGAGGGTGGCGAGGACGTCGAGTGCTGCGGCGAGTTGGGGCGAGCGCGGCATGGGGCTGTGGCTATTGTGGACGATTCTGGTGGTTCGTAGTTGTTGTGGCTGGGTTGGGGCTTGATATCCCCGGTCCCCAAGTGCCAGGGACCGGGGGCACCCGGGATTTGTGGCTGGGATGCAGTGCTAAACAGCGGGTTCTTCGCATACCACCTCCGGGCTGAAGAGCGCTCGGGGCTCCGTGCGCTCAGAATGACACCGTTGAGGGAGTGTCTGGATCATCGTGACTGATGGGCTGGAGCTGAGGTATGCGGGGATTCGATAGGGAAACTGCGGGCCGGTACACTAGAGAGATGGGCAGGGGCCTGATTCTCGGTATAGAGAGCTCGTGCGACGAGACGGCGGCGGCGGTGGTGGAGCGCGGGGAGCGCACGCTGGCGTCGGTGGTGGCGTCGCAGATTCCGACGCATGCGCGGTATGGCGGCGTGGTGCCGGAGCTGGCGAGCCGGGAGCATCTGCGGGCGATGGTGCCGGTGGTGCGGGCGGCGCTGGCTGAGGCGGGCGTGACGTTGGCCGATCTGGATGCGATTGCGGTGACGAGCGGGCCGGGGTTGGCTGGAGCGCTGCTGGTGGGGATTACCTATGCCAAGGCGCTGGCGTTTGCGCAGGGGGTGCCGCTGGTGGCGGTGAATCACCTTGAGGGCCATATTCATGCGGTGCTGCTGCAGGAGAAAAGCAGGGAACAGGGATCAGGGAAGAGGGATCAGGAGGCCGGGGAAGGGTCGGCGCTTTCCCAGGCCTCAGAAGCGAGACCTGGGGCACCCATGGCCGTTGCTGGGGTAGACGCAAGAACGCAGGTTCTTCGCTGCGCTAAGAATGACACCCAGAGTGATGGAGAGGCGGTGCTGGCGCTGGTGGTTTCCGGGGGGCACACGCATCTTTATGCGGCGCATGAGGAAGGCGGCACGTGGCGCTACCGGCTGATGGGGCGCACGGTGGACGATGCGGCGGGCGAGGCCTACGACAAGGTGGCGAAGCTGCTGGGGCTGGGGTATCCTGGCGGGCCGTGGATCGACTCACTGGCCAAGTTTGGCGACCCGAAGGCGGTGCCGTTCAGCTTTGCGCAGATCAAGGCGAAGGTGCATCTGGCGGGCAAGGCTCCGCGGACCAAGGCGGCGAAGACGGCTCCGATTGCGGAGCTGGACCCGCACTTTCTGTTTTCGTTTTCGGGCATCAAGACGGCGGTGCTGCGGTATGTGGAGCTGCACGGGATGCGCGAGGATGCGGCGAAGCGGGCCGAGGTGGTGCTTGCGCATCCGAAGCCTCCGCAGACGCGTGAGGCGGCGTTGGAGCTGTGTGGACAGCCGGTGCTGGACCTGGTTGCGAGCTTTCAGCATGCGGTGGTGGGCGACCTGATGCGGAAGACGTTTGCCGCGGCTGAGGCGCTGGGCGCGGGGAAGATTCTGGTGACGGGCGGCGTGGCGGCGAATCGCGAGCTGCGGGAGCGGTTTGGAGCAGAGGCGGCGCGGCGCGGTGTGCGGGTGGCGTTTCCGGCGCTGGCGCTCTCGACGGATAACGCGGCGATGATTGCGGCGGCGGCGTGGCCGCGGTTTGT
>DATMUN010000260.1:0-7429 GCA_035563895.1 Occallatibacter sp.
CTCGGGTCGGAGTTCGCGAAGAACGGCAGGTAATTTTCGCGCTCGTGAAGAGGGACAGACTCAGTGCTCGGAATGCGTGAGTGTGTAGCGAATCTGCACTTGCGCGCCGGCGGGAATGCGCTCGAGCCAGAACTCGACTGAGCCTGCGCGGGAAAAATAGGTTGCCGTAGCGAGCGGCTTGTTCTTCCACGCGCAGTTTTCATAGATTGACGCGCTGTAACCGGCGCCTGCCGAGAAGCGCCGCGTGAATGCGTACTGCAGCTTGGCGCGGTCGATGTCGAAGCCGGCCTCGGCGGCACCGTTCAGCGGGATGGTGGGATAAACGACCACCTCGCTCATCCAGCGCGGCGTCAGATTCACGTCGAGAACAGGCCATATCCAGAGCGTGCGCGCTCCGTGCGAGCCGGGGCCGATGGCCTGCGAGATGTAGAGAATCTGCGTGTAGTCAATCTTGCCACGGAAAAGAATCTCCGCGCCCGCTCCGGCGAAGACCAGCTTGTCGCTTTCGTCACTCGAGCCGTAGATGCCGATGTCCGGCGCGATCCAGCGGCCGCGCTGTTGGGAGAACTCGACGAGCTCGTAGGTAAGCTTGTGCGTAGCCTGCAAAGGCTCGCCAATACGCAGGACTAATGTGGAGACGACGGGAAGATGTGGGGGATCCGACAGGGCGGCAACAGTGCGAATCCCACCGAACAGCAAACAAGCGACTACAAACCAGCTACGCATCGAACTTCACTTCACTCACATCTGGCCCGGGAAATTGCCTCAAAAATTCTAGCCGTTTCGTGTAGTTCGCAGAGTGATTTAACGCACACGCCTTTACCTGCGTATCGTTCCAGCACGAACAATGGTGCTGGACAGAAGAATTGGCTGTTCAACAAGGTCGGCCGAAAGCAGAAAAGCCCTGTGATAATGATTCTGTGCCGTTTACGCCCGCCCATGCCGCCGCCGTTCTTCCGTTCCACCGCACGCGGCTTGTCTTCTCTGCGTTACTGGTAGGCTCGTTTGCGCCAGACTTCGAGTACTTCCTTCGGATGGCGCCGCATGGCGGGTTCGGGCACACGCCATCAGGTATGTTTCTGTTTTCACTGCCTGCGGCAATGGTGGTTCTCTGGCTGTTTCATCGGTACGTCAAGCCGCTGGTGGCATTCATGCTGCCGCGCCCAATGCGCGAACGAATGATGCCCAGCCCCCAGCCGTTTGCTTTTGCTCCGCGTGGACGGCTTGCTCTGATCGCCATCTCGGCGCTTGTGGGCATCGCCACGCACATCGGGTGGGACTCGTTTACACATCCCGCCAGCCCCCTGGTTCGCCACTTCGATGTGCTGCAGTCCATGCGCACCGTGCCACTGCTGGGCACGCATGAGCTTTGCCGCATCCTGCAATTCATCAGCACGATTGTCGGCCTGGCAATCCTGGGCATCTGGACTGTACTGCAGTATCGCCGCGCAGAGCGCGTCGAAGAGTCGATGCCCTCCGGATCGAACCTGCTTCGCGCTGCACTGTGGATCGCGCTTCCGCTGGGTGCGGCGATTCTGGCCGCGTTGCGCGTGTGGATTGGGAACGGCGGGCATTTGCGCCACCTCGGCTACTCGCTCATGATCTTCGTGATCGCGTGGATCGCATTTCTATGGTGGGAGATGGTGGTAGTTGGTTACTTCGCTGATTCTTATGGCGAATTGAAGCAGCATTCGCGTGGCATTAACGTCCTGTTGACCCCGCCTTTCGATACTGAACAGTAAAGAAAGCCAGAAGAATCCTAGGATCAGGAGGGGGCGTGGCCAATTCCACCATCTCGTACCTGTGGCGCGATCAAGGCGCTGCAGAGGGATATCGCACGGGCGTATCTCTGCATAGTCACACCAATCAGTCACAGGAAACGCTGGACTTTCTAGCTAACTTCGGCAACCAGTATCCATTTATGCGGCCATTGCTTTCGCGGCTCGAGCGCCGCTCTGAAGGAGTGCATGGCGTGAAGGTCGACTACGCCGCCAGCTACTGGACGCCGCCCATGACGCCGAAGCTCGCCTATGACCTTGAAAAGGGACAGATTGAAAAGCTGAACATCGCCCCTATGGTGTCGCTCTCTGATCACGACAACATCAAGGCGCCGATGCTGCTGCGCACCGTGCCAAGCGCACGCCAGATTCCCGTCTCAGTGGAGTGGAGCGCTCCGTATGGTGGCATCCAGTCCTTCCATCTGGGCGTGCACAACCTGCCTAGCGCGCGTGCGCAGGAGTGGATGGACACGCTGGCAGACTACACGGCTAATCCCTCGGACAAGCGGCTGTCTGAGATTCTTGTTGCGCTGAACGACGAGCCCAATGTGCTGGTGGTCTTCAATCATCCGCTGTGGGACCTGTATCTGATCGGGCAGGAGAAGCACGAGTTCCTCGTGAACGAATTTTTGCAGAAGAATGGCGCGTGGCTGCACGCGCTGGAGCTTAACGGCCTGCGCCACTGGGATGAGAATCGCGCCGTGCGGCGGCTTGCTGCGCAGTGGAACATGCTGTTGATCTCTGGCGGCGACCGCCACGGAGTAGAGCCGAATGCGAATGTGAACCTGACCAACGCCCAGAGCTTTACTGAGTTCGTGCACGAGATTCGGCGCGAGAAGCAGAGCAATGTTCTCTTCATGCCGCAGTATGCTGAGCCGTGGAAGCACCGTATTCTGCGCTCGACGCTGGATGCGATTCGCAACTATCCGGAGTTTCCGCAGGGCTCGCGTACATGGGATGAGCGTGTGTTCCATCCGGATGCGAATGGCGTGATTCGGCCACTGAGCGAGCTGTGGCCCAAGGGGCGTGCGCCGCTGGCGATTGGCTGGGCAATTGCGATGGTGCAGATGCTGGGTATGGGGCCTGTGTCGGGCAGTCTGCGGTTAGCGTGGAGCGAGTCGCGGCAACTGCGCCTGGCTCTGGGAGACACGGAAGGATAATGAGCTCTCTGGGCGCACCTTCAGGTGCGCCTCTGGCTCTCGCACATCATGAGTGACTCCGTGCCGCGCATTGCGTATTTTCCAGACTCCTTCCATGAAGTGAACGGAGTGGCGCATACCAGCCGCCACTTCGAGGCCTTCGCGCGGCGGCGCAATCTACCGTTCCTGTGTGTTCGCGCGGGCGATCGCGGCGAGGCGCTAACCGAAGACGGCAACGTGTGGACGCTGGAACTGCCGCGCGGGTTCATGTCGTTCGCCCTTGAAAAGGACCTGCGCTTTGACCCGGCGTTTTTGCGCCATGTGCCGATGATCGAAGACGTACTCGACCGCTTTCAGCCCGACCTTGTGCACATCACCGGACCGAGCGAGGTAGGCATGCTGGGCATGGGACTGGCGCACCATCGCGGGCTTCCGCTTGCAGCCAGCTGGCACACTAACGTGCATGAGTACGCGGCGCGGCGCTCTGAATGGCTGCTGAAGATGCTGCCGCCGGAGCGCCTGGCTTCAACTGAGCAGAAGATCGAAGACCTAGCGATGAGCGCGGCAGCTAAGTTTTACTCCGTCGCGCAAGTGCTCTTTGCTCCGAACCTGGAGCTCTGCGCGCAACTGGAGCAGAGGACCGGACGACCGTGCCATCGCATGCCGCGCGGCGTGGATGCCGAGCTGTTTACTCCGTCGCGGCGCAAGCGTGCGGCAGATGACACGGAGCGCGTACTGGGCTTTGTCGGCAGGCTCTCGGTGGAGAAGAACATTGCCGGTCTCGTCGCCGTGCAGGACGAGCTCGAGCGCATGGGCGTAGAGAACTTTCGCTTCCTCATCGTGGGTCACGGTGGCGACGAGCAATGGCTGCGTGAGCGATTGGATCGAGCGACGTTCGCAGGCGTGCTGCGCGGCGAGGAGCTGGCTGCGGCTTATGCGGATATGGATGTCTTCGTATTCCCATCGCACACAGATACCTTCGGCAATGTGGTGCTAGAGGCGCTGGCTTCGGGCGTGCCCGCCGTGGTAACACCAGATGGCGGCCCGCGCACGATTGTCGAAGACGGCGTGACCGGGCGTATCGCGACGGATGCGCAGTTTGCCACGGCTGTGGCGGGGATTCTGGGTGATGCGGAAAAACACGCAGCGATGCGCACAGCCGCGCGCGCCTACGCACTTACAGCAAGCTGGGACTCAGTCTTTGAGGGCGTCTACGCGGTGTACGAGACGATTCTGCCGCAAGCGATGCGCGCGGCGGGGTAAACGGAATCAGGATTTCATTTCCGACGACTCATCTGTCGATGGATTGAGACCGAGCGTGGTGATGCCGCTCTCATTGCCATAAAGAATTGAGGCGGCGTAATCGTCGTCAATTTTTATTTCGGGGAAGCGCCTTGCGACGGCATCTCGGATCATGGATGCTTGCGCTTCGTCGATGTACGGCAAAAGAAGAGTTGAGGCCCACTCCCGTTTGGCATAAAGGCCAGGTGTGCCGTCTTCGCCTCCGGAATCCCACTTCAATGTGCGAATCTCGCCTACTGGAAACCGGACCTCTGTTGTGAAAATACGCGCGAGGTTCCCGCTAGCGATCAATTCATTGTTCGAGATGCGAAGTATCGCTTGCTTTCCATGGAGCCAGCTTGCGGCGCATGAAACCGCAATGTAAACGATAGCGAACACTACGAAGCATTGAACAAAAAACGTCCTGGACTTCCAGAGATTCCAAAGAACGATTGTGGCGAACAAGGGAAATCCGAATCTTTCGAGCGCACCCGGCTCTCGAACAAAGATGAACACTAAGGCCTCTTCGGTCTCTTCCGTACGGAACGATGTAGTGCCAGAGAGTTTCATGCGTAAGTGTGTGCGACTCCAAGATCGATGCTCAGAGATTACACTTTCACGGCGAGCTCTTGAATTGCGCTGACGAGTTTGTTGAGGTCCGGCAGCGTCGTATAAACGTGCGGCGCCACGCGCACGCAGTGGAAGTTTTCCCAGTCGATGCCGACGACAGGGGCTTTGTGCTTGTCGAACAGCGCAGTAGCGAGCTGACCCGGCGTCATGCCGTCGATGGAGACCCTGCAGATGGCGCGGCGGCTGCTCGAAGTCATATCCGCACTCTAGGGATCGAACCATGATGAGGCAATAAAAATCTCAGCGAGTATGCCCGGTGGCGAGGTCCAGCGCGAAGGGCGTCTCCTTGTCCGACATCATGCTCCAGCCGAGGCCGTGGAGAGTGCCACCATCGATTGCGAGGCCTGCAATGCCTTCGTCAGAGAGCCTCGTCGACTCCCATGCCTGCCCCGTTGCGCCCCACGCGAGAATGCTGCGACTGCCAACGAAGAGCAGCAGGCTACGCTCTACGACCGGGAGCACGGCGAAGACAGGCCGATAAGGCAGCATGGTGAAGCGCTCAGCTGCGCGGGTGTCGATGAGGTACGCGTAGCCCCCTGCGACAGCACACGCTTCATGCGGATTCGGCGCTGACCAGATACCCGAGGGTAATGACGGATCGCGAAAACCGAGCGTGCAGGTGGCGAGAAACGGCTGTTCGCCGGTTTCGCCCTCCCGTTGAACAAGCACTTCGAGCGCCCCGCGTTCGATCTCTTCCACCTCGCGCGGATATGTGAAGTGTCTCGACGGCAGGATGAGCGGCCGCGCGGCGAGTATCTCCGCACGCCACTGATGTGGGAAGGAGAGATCGATAACTGGCACTGTCACCTGTTCAGGCCCCAATGAAGCGCTCGATGCGCGTGCGCACTCCGGGTACACCAATGCCCAGCGTAGCTCCGTGCTCGATGATGGGGATCAGCTTGTCGAAGTCGGGGCCGGACTGTGTGCCTGTGAGGGCGATGCGCACCGGGTGCAGTAGATCTTTTCCCTTGATACCGGTTGCGTCTTTGATCTGGATCATCCAGTTCTTGAAGACCTCGGCGGTAATGGGCATGTAATGTCCGCGGATGCGGTCGGCCAGTTCAGCCAGCACGATGCGCGCTGAGTCGGACTTGAAGACTGAGGCGTTTTCCTCTTTCGCCATCACTTCATGCGGATCGAAGCCCCACATGAACAGCGCCTTGGCGGGTAACTGGTCGAGGTGATCGACAGTTGGGGCAAAGAGTTGCACGAGGTTGGCAAACCAGAACAGCACATCGTCCGACGCGTCGTCCTTGTCCGGCAGCAGAAACCCGAAGTACTCCCATGCGAGGCGCGCCAGGCGCGCGGGCTGGGCGGTCTTCATAAAGTGGCGGTTGAACCGGTTGAGTTTATCGAAGTCGAAAACAGCAGGAGATGGCGTGATGCGCTTGAGCGTGAAAGCGCGGACCAACTGCGGCACGCTGAAGGTCTCGGTCTTGCCGTCTTCGTGACTCCAGCCGAGCAGGGCAATGTAGTTAATGACTGCTTCAGGCAGGTAGCCCATCTCGCGGAGAGACGAGATCGAAATAGCACCGTGACGCTTGGAGAGCCGTTCGCCATCTGTGCCGGTAATGACGGGTAGATGGGCAAACTCCGGGACCTTCCAGCCGAGGGACTGGTAAATGGCCACCTGCAGCGGCGTGTTCAGCATCTGGTCGTCGCCGCGAATAACGTTGTTAATCGCCATCATCTCGTCGTCAACCGTAGCCACTAGGTCGTAAACGGGTACGCCAGGAGCATTCTCATGCCCAGAGCGAACAAGGATAGGATCGATTAACGCGTTTGCAGGAAGCTCGACTTTGCCGCGAACGATATCATGAAAGCGAAGGGGCTCTTCGACGGTAATCAGCCGCACGGCGAAGGGCTTGCCCATCTCCAGATTCTTCTTGATTGCTTTTGGAGTGAGCATGCGGCAACGGCCGCTGTATACGGGCGGCCGGTGATTCGCCAGGGCAATGCGCCTCTCCTCTTCGAGCTCAGATACGGTGCAGAAGCAGCGATAAGCCTTGCCCTCATTCAGTAGCTTCTTTGTTAGCGCCGTGTAGATGTGCATGCGCTCGGACTGCCGGTAGGGACCCTTGGCGCCCTTATCTTTGGCCTTGGCGCCTTTGCCGCCCAGCTCGCCGGGGCCTTCATCCCAATCGAGACCAAGCCAGCGGAGGTCTTCCATCAGCTGCGTTTCGTAGCGCGACTCGGAGCGGTCGACGTCCGTGTCCTCGATGCGGAGGATGAACTCGCCGCCTGCGCGGCGGGCAAAGAGCCAGTTGTACAGAGCTGTGCGTGCATTCCCAACATGCAACAGGCCGGTTGGGGAGGGAGCAAAGCGCACGCGAATCTTGCCGGTGTCTATCACGATCTGATGATAGATGCAGTCTTTGTGACTTGATCCCCCAAGATGTGTAGTTCAACTAACACGAAGGTCACGTGGATGCCCGAAGTCAGGCGAAGTGCTGCCACCCGCGGGGGGCGAGCGGTTGTAGGCCCTCCGGGGTCAACAAAGTGACGGAAGGATGCCCAGATCGATGCGCTATAACCCGGCCGATGGCGGTGACGGGAACACCCGCAATGGAGCGCGGCACCCGAGCCGCGGGGCGCGCGGTA
>DATMUN010000261.1:0-2685 GCA_035563895.1 Occallatibacter sp.
CCAGCCGCATCGTTCCGTAGCCCAGGCGGCGGACCTCGAGCACGCCTCCAATTCTGAACGTACCGCCTGCTGCTGAAACTGTCGTCATCGCTCGTCTCCGGATTTGATCCTATGCCATGCCGCGCGCGTTAGGATAACCGAGTGACCAAGTCCCCCACGCACGATCCCACGCTGCTCGTTCACGGCGGCGCGTGGGCCATTCCCGATGGCGCGGAAGAAGAGCACCGCTCCGGCGTGCGCCGCGCCCTTGAAGCGGGCTACGCCATCCTCTCGCGCGGCGGTCAGGCCGTAGACGCCGTCGAAGCCGCTGTGACCGTGCTCGAAGACGACCCCACATTCGACGCAGGCCACGGCAGCTTTCTCACCTCTGACGGGCGCGTGCAGATGGACGCGCTGCTCATGGACGGCGGCCGCATGAAGGCCGGCGGCGTGGCCTGCGTCGAGCATCTGCGCAACCCCATCCAGGCCGCGCGGCTGGTGCTCGAACAGAGCCCGCACGTCTACTTCGTCGGTGCAGGCGCGGAGCAGTTTGCCGCCTCGCACGGCATGCAGCTCATTGCCAACTCCGAACTGGTACTCGACCGCGAACGCGAGCGGCTGGAGATGGCCAAGGCACGCGCCGCTGCGGGCCTCGAAGACGCCACCTTCAGCGGCCTCGAAGACGATAAGAGCCCCGAGACCAGCGTGGCCCTCTCCTCCAGCGAGACATTCGGCTTCGGCGGCGATGCACGGCGCTCAGCGTCCGTTGACCCGGACGACCTGAGCCCCAATTTTTCAAGCCACGACACCGTCGGCGCCGTCGCACTCGACGCCTTTGGCAACCTCGCCGCAGGTACCTCCACCGGTGGCACTCTAAACAAGATGCCCGGCCGCGTGGGCGACTCCTCGCTCATCGGGTGCGGTTGCTACGCCGACAACCTCGCCGCCGCCGTCTCGTTGACCGGCTGGGGCGAACCGATCATGAAGCTGGTGCTCGGCAAATGGGCTACGGACCGCGTGGCCGCAGGCACCGCGCCAGAGCTGGCCGCGCGCGAAGCCATTTCGTATCTCTTCAACCGGCTCGGCGGCCACGGCGGCATCATCCTGCTCGGCCCCGACGGCCGCTTCGGCCTCGCGCACAACACGCCCGGCATGGCCTGGGGCGTTGCCACACCCGGCGGCTTGCAGGTAGGCATAAAAGCCTAATAACGCTCAAAAACACAACGGCCTCTTCCGCCCAGCGGAAGAGGCCGTTTGCTGACCACTGATCCCTGTTCTTACTTCACCGCAGCGAAGCGCTTATTCACTTCGTTCCAGTTCACCACGCTCCACCATGCAGCAAGGTAGTCGGGGCGCTTGTTCTGGTACTTCAGGTAGTACGCGTGCTCCCACACGTCGTTGCCCAGGATCGGCTTGATGCCCTGGTTCAGCGGCGAGTCCTGGTTCGGTGAGGTGGATATCTTCAGCTTGCCGCCCTCGAAGGTGAGCCAGCCCCAGCCGGAGCCGAACTGCTTCGCGGTGGTTTCGTTGAAAGTCTTCTTGAAAGCCTCAAAGTCACCGAAGTCCTTCGCGATCTGGTCGGCGATTGCGCCCGTGGGAGCGCCGCCCACGCCGGGCGTGCCCACCGGACCCATCAGAGTCCAGAAGATGGTGTGGTTCGCGTGGCCGCCGCCGTTGTTGCGCACCGCGCCACGAATAGCCTCAGGCACAGCATTCAGATCGGCGATCAGGTCTTCCACGCTCTTGGCCGCCAGCTCCGGATACTTCTCGAGCGCGGCGTTCAGGTTGTTCACGTAGGCCTGGTGATGCTTGTCATGATGCAGATGCATCGTTTCTACGTCGATAAAGGGCTCGAGCGCTGCGTAGTCATAAGGCAGCGGTGCAAGTGTGTACGCCATTTTGGGGAATCTCCTCCGTTCGGATTGTACTCGTCGTTGTCTCAGGAAAGCTCGGGGCCCGGGGGCGACCGCATGCCGCCACCGCGCAGGCCCGGCTTTCGGCGTGGAAGGGAAGCCGTCCTACATGTGCATGGATGCAGCGTATACCAGCAAGGGTGCCAAAGTTTAATGGCCCTTTTACGCTGTGAACAGCCGCTTCGGTGTCACCGCATTTCGTCTCAAAATCTCGAAATCTCCGCAACCTTCGCTTCGGGCTATCATCCTGCCTAGTGAGAAAAGTTAACGATTTGACTTCCCCGTCATTCTCGACTGGTATCAGGACATCATGAGCGATCAATCCCCTTATCGTTGGCTCGACCAGCAGGGCGAGGCCTTCGGCGGCCCCGGCCTTGCGCCGCGCTGGACCTCCAGCGTGAAAGACGCCGTGGGCACGGCCTACTCCGCCTCGAGCCGCGTGTGGTTCACCTGCTCCCACGGCATCCTCAATGAGATCTACCACCCCACCATCGACCGCGCGCAGGTGCGTGACATGGAGTTTCTCGTCACCGACGGCGAGACCTTTGCGCACGAAGAGAAGCGCGATCTGCTCACCACCTTCGAGTACATCCACCCGGAGGCGCTGGGCGTACGCTACATCAACCGCGACCCCGACGGCCGCTACACGCTGACCAAGGAGATCATCTGCGATCCGCACCACTCTGTGATCCTGCAGCATGTGCGGCTGGAGGGGCATCCGGACCTGCTGGCGCGGCTGAAGGTCTACGCGCTGCTGGCTCCGCATCTCGACGGCGGCGGCGCAGGCAACTCC
>DATMUN010000262.1:0-3246 GCA_035563895.1 Occallatibacter sp.
GTTGTAATCTACACCGGCATCGCACCACGATGGATCGCTATTCTCGGTTACGTCTTGGCATTGATTCTGCTTATCGGGAGCTACTACATCAGCTGGAGCGTCGTGGTGTTGCCCATATGGGTTTTCTTGATCAGTATTCACCTGCTGATTGATAAGAGTCGCAACCTAAAGCCAAGCACCCTGGCTAATCCCAAGTAGAAGATCCTGCTATAAATAGCAGACTAAGTTGCGCGCTGCCTGCAGCTTGCTCCAGCTGCGCGGCTACTTACAAAGTTTATCAAGCTCGCCACCGCAGACGAGATGAAAGATTAGCTGTTTGCGCCCGAGGCGTTAGCATGCGGTGAAGACCGCATGCGGCGCTATTCTGTCGATTTGATTGGATGTGGTGCTCTTCCGGCAGCCCTGTCGTCGGCGATAATTTGCTTTAGGCATTCGATGCCATAATCGGTGAAGGCGGTTATGCCATCCGCACCGACGCCGTAGACGCGCAGGCAACCGTCTTCAGGGAACATGTCGATTGAGAGTTCCTGCAGCCAGTCCTCATCCTCGCCGAGCATCTCGGCGACGTGGGTGATGGTGAAGACGGCTGGAATGGCAGCCAAGGTCAGGCTGCCTGACTGGTATACGCTGTCATAGGCCGCCAGTTCCAAGGCAGGAGTTCGTCGAGCCGGTGGACCGGGTGCTCAGCGAGACGGGTTAGCACGTCGGTCAGCCAGGCTTGTGGATCCACGTCATTCATTTTTGCCGTGACGATGATGCTGTACATCGCGGCGGCGCGCTGTCCGCCGCGATCGGAGCCGGCGAATAGCCACGACTTGCGCCCTAGTGCAATGCCACGCAGTGCGCGTTCCGCGGTATTGTTCGAGATGCAGATACGACCATCATCGAGGAAGCGGGTGAATGCGGTCCAGCGCTTGAGCATGTACTCCATTGCTTTGGCAACCTCGTTGCCGCGCGACAGCTTGGCGCGCTGCTCGCGCATCCAGCTTTCCAGATCGGCGACCAATGGGGCACTGAGCTCCTGCCGGACAACTCGGCGCTGCTCGGCACTTTGGCCATTGATCGATCGTTCGATCTCGAACAGGGCGTCGATGCGCCGGACCGCCTCCAGCGCCAGCGGCGAGATCACCCCGGGTGTTTTGCCTTGCGCCTTGCGACGGGCATTCTCAGCGAGATCCGCCATGGCAAAGAAGGGACGGCGAGCGTGTGCCCAGCAGGCTGCTTCCCGGATCGGCCCCGGTTTGCGATCGGGTTCGTACAGCTTGTTGTAGCCGCTGTAGGCGTCCGCCTGGAAAATCCCGGCATAGTTGGCCAGATGCGTCTGAGGATGCTCGCCGGTTCGATCGCGCGAGTAATAGAACATCGCCGCCGGCGGCGCGGTGCCGCCGAACGGGCGATCGTCGCGCACATAAACCCAACATCGACCGGTGGCAGTCTTGCCTTTGGCGAGGACCGGAACGGTAGTGTCATCGCTGTGCAATCGTTCGGCCGCGAAGACGTGCGCTTCAAAACGCCTGAGGATCGGTTCGAGCACTGCGCAGCCGGCCCCAACCTGGTCGGCCAATGTCGACAGGGGCAACGGCACGCCTTCCTTGGCGTAGCGTTCAGCCTGGCGATTGAGCGGCTGGTGCTGCCCGAACTTCTCGAACAAGATCATCGCCAGAAGACTGGGACCGGCCCAGCCGCGGGCAATGACATGGAATGGCGCCGGAGCCTGGCTGATCTTCTCACAATCCCGGCACGTGAACTTCTCGCGGACATATTGGATCACCTTCCATTGGCGCGGGATCGATTCCAGCGTCTCGGTGATGGTCTCGCCCAGCTTGCGCAGCCGACCGCTGCCGCAACACAAGCAAGCGGTCGGTCCCGGCACGATCACGCGCTCACGCGGCAGATGCTCGGGGAACGGCTTGCGTGAAGGCCGCTTGCGGGTGAACGCTGCCACTTTCGTGGTCCTAGCCACCGCAATCTCCGCAGCAATCTCGTCCTCGGTAGCCGAACTCTCCAGCTCCTCGAACTGCAACTCGATCTGATCGAGAAGCCGCGACGTGCGCTCCGAGCGCGGACCATAGAGCTGGCGCGTCAGCTTCTTGATCTGTAATTGCTGGTGAGTGATCAGCGCCTGATCATCGGAGGCCTTGGCTTTGGCAATCGCGAGTTCCGCTTCGGCATGTGCTGCCCGAGCCGCTTCGGCGATGCGCTCGCCACGTTCGGCGACCAGCGCCGCCTTCAGCGCTTCAATATTGTCTGGAAGTGCTCCAAGACCCGAATCCATGCCACAGACAGAATCATAAATCGTGGCCGCTGACTCGTAAAAAAAGAAACCGTCAGCAACTATCCCGCACGCTCCGGTCGGAACGTATGAACGGGGTTCCTCCAATCAATCCCGTCGAGCATGTAGGCGAGCTGCGATGCCGAGATTCCAACCACGCCATCGCTCGGCGAGGGCCAGATGAAGCGGCCCTTCTCCAACCTCTTGGCGTAGAGCGACATGCCCAAACCGTCATGCCAAAGAATCTTAATCAGGTTACCTCTGGCGCCTCTAAAAACGTACAGATCGCCAGCATGAGGATCGCGCCGCAGTGCTTCCTGGACCTGGAGAGCCAGGCCATTCATGCCGCGCCTCATATCGGTTCGCCCGGCCGCAAGCCAGACCCGAACACCCGAGGGAACCGGGATCATCGCCGCTCCAGCACCTCGAGCACACGCCGCAGTGCTTGCCGATCAAAGCCGCTGCCAACGCAGACACGGTACTTGCCGGCAACATCAATCTCGATCTTCTCCGCAACAGACGATTGCTCCGCCACAGCTTTCTGTTCCGCCGTAACTATCACCGGGATCAGGTGAGGAGCCAACGGACCCGACAGCTGACGCGCATCATCGCGATAGCGCTTCCGCCAACTAAACACTTGATTCGCATTCACGTCGTATTGCCGGGCGACGACCGACACCGACGAGCCCGGCGCCAACGATGCCGCAACGATCTCCCGCTTCAGCGCCTCAGGCCACGAGCGGTGATGCCGCGGTCCAATCGCCGGTGTGCCCATAACAGGTTTTGTGGACACTTCTTGCCCTCACAACCCCAAAGATCACAGCACACTCCGCGAAATAATGTGATTCAGGAAGGCGGTCCCGGGCGGAGGCTTACCTGCGACCGCTCAGTCCGAGAGGAGAAGCCTAATGGTTTCGTGGTTGGAGGCCTTCCTGACGGTGCTGTTCGTAGCGGCCCTTACGGACGCTGCGACC
>DATMUN010000263.1:0-3749 GCA_035563895.1 Occallatibacter sp.
GGGCGCCTTTGGATGCGACGAGGCCAGCCTCGCGCAGAAGAGCAAGCTGCCTCCGGACGACGACGGGGTTAGTACCGATGCTGGCGGCTATGAACTCGGATGGCAGGCGCTCAGCAGGCATGGAGGCCAGCAGGGTGAGGATATGTACGGCGGTGGAGAAGCGCGAGTTCATATTTTAGATAGATACAATACGGAGGCTGCGGGATGCCGGTCGAAGATGGTTTCGGGAATAATTGTAACTTTTTTTGTGACGATTTGGTATGCAAGGCCATCAGAGATTACGAAGCGTGAGTTTGCCGGGCGAGTCTGGCGCTACGTGAACTTTAAGAACAGCCTTTTGGAGAGGAAGAAACCGATGACATTGATTGCTATTACCGGGGCTACCGGACAGCTGGGACGTTTGATTGTGGAGAAGTTGAAGGCGAAGGTGCCTGCGGCGGAGATTGTTGCACTGGTGCGGACGCCTGCGAAGGCCGCCGATCTGGGTGTTGCAGTGCGTGAGGCTGACTACAACAGGCAGGAGACGCTTGAGGCGGCGCTCAAAGGCGTGGAGACCGTGCTGCTGGTGAGCAGCAATGAGCTTGGCAAGCGGGCTGAGCAGCATCGCGCCGTGATTGAAGCGGCGAAGAAGGCAGGCGTGCGGAGGGTTGTGTACACGAGCCTGTTGCATGCGGATACGACGCCGATTCGGGTTCTTGCCGATGAGCATCTGGCGACGGAGAACGACGTGAAGGCGTCGGGGCTCAAGTACACAATTCTGCGCAATGGGTGGTACACGGAGAACTACACGGCATCGGTTCCGGGAGCGGTGAAAGGCGGCGTGTTTCTGGGTGCAGCGGGCGAGGGGAAGATTTCGTCGGCGACGCGGGCAGATTATGCCGAGGCTGCGGCGGTGGTGCTGGCTGGGGCAGGGTATGAGGACAAGGTATTCGAGCTTGCGGGCGACGTGGCCTACACGCTGACGGACCTGGCGGCGGAGATCTCATGGCAGACGGGAAAGGCTATTCCGTATAAGAACCTGACCGAGGCCGAGTATGCGGCGGCGCTGGAGGGTTTTGGGCTGCCGACACCGGTGGCGCGGATGTATGCGAACTTCGATACGGGAGCGGCGCAGGGTGGGCTGTTTGAGAACGGCGGCCAGTTGGCGAAGTTGATTGGCCGTGCGACTACGCCGTTGGCTGTGGCCGTGGCGGCGGCTCTGAAGGCGTAATCGCGATGCTAGACAGAAGGCCCGGAGCGAGTGCTCCGGGCCCCTTTTGCTTATTTGCGTTGCTTATTCCTCACGCAAGGCATCAACCGGATTGAGTTGCGTGGCGCGCCGTGCTGGGGCGGAGAGCGCGACAAACGATACCGTGCCAACCAGCACAGCGGCCCCGGCCAGAGCCAGCGGGTCCAGCGTCTTCACACCATAGAGCACGCCGCTCATGGCGCGTCCGATCAGGAAGGCTAGCGCTGTTCCCAGCGCCAGTCCCGCAAGCGCCAGCTTGAAACCGTCTCGCAAAATTGCGGCAAAGACAGTAGCCCGTTGCGCTCCCAAGGCCATGCGAATTCCGATCTCGTGCGTGCGCCGCGAAACGGAGTAGGCGGTTACTCCATACAGGCCAACTGCGGTGAGCAACAGGGCCAAGCCGCCGAGCGCGGCCGTAAGCCACGCGCCCATCCGGTTCATGTAGGTAGCGAAGTGCATGTGGTCCGACAGGGTTTGTGCGGAGAGCACAAGGATGTTCGGGTCCACCTGGTACACGGCGTTGCGCACTGCGGGCAGCAGCGTATCGGCGTTTTCGCTGGTGGTACCGATGACGACTACCTCCGAGCGGTCTTCCTGCGCGAGCGGCAGGTAGAGATACGGTTGCGGTGACTCGGTCACATTGCCATATTTGCCGTCGCGCGCCACGCCCACAATCTCTGTATCGACGAGTTTCCCGCGTCCGATGCGGAAATGCCTTCCCACCACGTCGTCGCTGCCGAAGAGCTTTCTGGCCAGTGTCTGGTTCACGATCGCTACTGGAGCGCTTTTGGAGTTGTCCTGTCCGCCGAAGTTTCTGCCACGCATCAGAGGTATGTCAACCGCCTCAAAGTACGCGTTGTCCACCAGGTTGAACCATACTGGTGTACCAGCAGTTGCGGAGGCTGTTTCCTGCGGCGCCAGCACCACCTTCGTGGCTCCGCCGCCGTTATCGGGGAACGGCACCACGCGCGCTATGCTCGTGCTTTTGATGCCCGGCAGACTGCGCACACGATCAGTCAGCGCTTGGAACTCCGCCTGCCGTCTCGAACCGGTCTGACTGACCGCCACATTCAGCAGCACGGCATTCTGCGCATGCTTAAAGCCCATATCCATGTTCTGGATGTGAAGGAGCGTGCGAACCAGCAAACCTGTCGCCATCAGCAGAGCCATTGATATGGCCAGCTGCGCTGCCACGAAAACCTTGCGCGCTGGCATCTTCAGCCGTCCGCGCGGCAGGAAGCGGGTCCGTGTCGCTTCCAGTGCGGAGATGCGGGTGGAAGTGAGCCCTGGAATAAGGCCGCAAACCAGAACTGAAACCAGCCCGGCGACGGTCGCAAAGGTCATTACCCTCCAGTCCACTCTGAAGTCGAAGCCCAGCGGGTATCCGATGTTTGGCATCAACGCGGGTACCAGCCGGATAAGCTGCTGCGCCAGCAGAATGGCGCTGCCTACGCCGCCCACGGCGAGCACACAGTACTCGGCGAGCAGTTGCCGCAGTACCTGTGTCCGCGACGCGCCCAAAGCTATGCGCATGGCAATCTCGCGCCGCCGGCTGTCGTTTAGAGCCAGCATCAGGTTCAGGATGTTGGTACACGCAATCAGCAGCACCGCTCCGGCAACCAGCAGCAGGAGCAGGCTCAGGACTTTCATTCCTTTGTCGCCGGACTCGGACTCCCACATCGCCGTGAAGCTGCGCCCTGTATTTGCCTCGGGGTACTGACTCGCGAGCTGGGCGCCCATTGCCTGCAACTGGCCGCGTGCCTGGTTGAGGGTAGCGCCCGGACGTAGACGGCCGTACAGGTCGAACTCGCGAATTGTGCGTGCCGTCTTTTGCTCTTCGGGATCCCATGTGACCCAGCCGCTGTGGGAGACATATACCTGTGGATCGAGAACCCGATCGATGCCGCGAAACCCCGGTTCCAGGACACCCATAATGTGCGCTGTGCCATGCGAAAGCTTCACTGTCGATCCGACTACGGCCGGATCGCCTGCAAAGGCACTCTTCCATGCGCTATACCCCAGCATCATCACAGGGGTTTCCGCATGCTGCATCTCGCTTTCGCTTGGCAGCCGTCCGAGCACTGTGCGCGCGCCCAGAACGTCAAAGTAGTTCTCGCTGACCACGCGGGCCAGCAGCAGCTTAAGGCCGTCTCCGCGGCGGATGACTACTCCTCGACTGCTTGTTGCTGCCACATTGGCAAACGCGGGAATGCGCTCGCGCACGTCATGGTACTCGTCGTACGACGAGCCGGAGTCCAGCTCCGAGTCAGTCGTCGCACTGTTTTTGACGCTCTGGATTGCCACCAGATGAGACGGATCGGCAATTTGCAGGGGCCGCAGCCAGATGCCGTCCACCAGGCTGAAGATCGCTGTATTGGCCCCGATGCCGAGCGCCAGCGTGATTACGACTGCCAGGCTCAGCCCCGGAGAGCGCATGAACTTACGGAACGCAAAACGCAGATCGCGCACAATCTGATGCATCTTCAGACTCCTCTCATCGGCGGGAACGGTTTGGGTTGGC
>DATMUN010000264.1:0-2544 GCA_035563895.1 Occallatibacter sp.
CAAATGCGGAGAGGCCTTTAGTGCTGCGCGTCGGACTCACCGGCGGCCTCGGCAGCGGCAAGTCCACCGTCGCCCACATGCTCGCCTCGCTCGGCGCCCACGTCCTCGAGGCAGATGAGCAGGGTCGCACCCTCATGCAGCCCGGCCAGCCCGTCTACGCTGAGATCGTCCGCGTCTTCGGCCCCTCCGTCGTCGCCGCCGACGGCACCCTCGACCGCAAGCGCCTCGCCGAGCTCGCCTTCTCGCAAGGCCGCCTGCAAGACCTCAACGCCATCGTCCATCCCGCCGTCATCGAGGCCCAGCGCCAGTGGTCGCGCCAGGTCTTCGCGCAAGATCCCGCCGCCGTCACCATCGTCGTCTCCGCGCTCATCTTTGAGGTTGAGCGCGACGCCCGCACCCGCGGCGAAAGCGACAACATCCTCGCCGACTGGCGCCGCCGCATGGGCCGCGTCATCGTCGTCACCGCGCCCGAGGACCTCCGCATCGCCCGCTATCTCGCCCGCCTCGGTGTCTCACCGGAAAACCGCGCCGCCGCCGAAGCCGACGCCCGTGCCCGCATCGCCCACCAGGTGCCCGACGCCCTCAAGGTCGCCCGCGCCGACTATGTCCTCGAAAACAGCGGAGATGAAGCCGCCCTCGCCACCCAGGTCCGCACCCTCTGGTTCCGCCTCCAGGCCGAGAGCAACAAACACACCGAGGACGGTTTTCTACAATAGAAATTGCAGACCGCTGGCCCCAAGGCCGCGGCGGAGTCTTATGTCTATGCAGAATTCTCCTCGCACGGTAAGCATCCGGTTGCGCACGCTCGTTCTCGTCGCAGCCATCGTCGGCAGCTTCGTCTTCTTCACCTCGGGCATGGCGTCCCGGCTCTACAACATGGCATTCCTGCACGGCCGCGGCGGCAACCTGCCGCTCCAGCTCACTGAGGCCGACGCCGCCCCAGCCTATAACGCCGACGAGCTCAATAACATCGAGGTCTACAAGCGCGTCCTTCCCTCCGTCGTCAACATCACCTCGCGCCAGGTCGTCTTCAACTTCTTCTACGGCGCAGTCCCGCAAGAGGGCCAAGGCTCCGGCTTCGTCCTCGACACCGCCGGACACGTCCTCACCAACTTCCACGTCATCGACGGCGCCAACCGCGGCATCCAGGTCATGCTCAGCAACAAGAAGACCTACAACGCCAAAGTCGTCGGCACTGACCGCGCCCACGACCTCGCCCTCCTGCAGATCACCGCGCCCGACCTCAAGCCCGTCACTCTCGCCAACTCCGCCGAGCTCTCCGTCGGCCAGCAGGTCTACGCCATCGGCAATCCCTTCGGCCTCAACGGCACCATGACCCGCGGCATCATCAGTTCCATCCGCTCCATCAAAACCGCCGACGGCGCCCCAATCGAGGACGCCATCCAGACCGACGCCGCCATCAATCCCGGCAACTCCGGCGGCCCGCTGCTCAACTCCCACGGAGAGGTCATCGGCATCAACACCATGATCGCCTCCAACGGAGCCGACCAGAGCTCCGGCATCGGCTTCGCCATCCCCATCAACACCGCCAAGGCCGTCCTCGCCGATCTCACCCGCTACGGCCGCGTCAAGCGCCCATCCCTCGGCATCGTCTCTTACGCCATCGGTCCCGACCTCGCCGAGCAGATGGGCCTCGCCGCCGACTACGGCGTCCTCATCCAGCGCGTCCTCCCCGGCGGCGCGGCAGAGCGTGCCGGACTCCACGGCGGCAACGAGCAGGCCTACGTCGGCAACACACCCATCATGCTCGGCGGTGACCTCATCATCGCCATCGACGGCAAGCAGATCTCCGAACCGCAGGACATCAGCGCCGTAATGGACAGGCACCAGGCCGGCGACACCATCACCATCACCGTCCTCCGCGGCCGCCGCCAGATCACCCTCAAACTAATCCTCGGCGAAGCCCAGAACACCTAACGCCGCGCACCAACAAAAAATGCCGGGCAGTCCCATGGGACTGCCCGGCATTTTCATTCAGTTCGCTTTTCAGACCACATCCCAACTGCAAACCCCGGGTGGCCCATATCTCGAAGAGATGTGGGAAAGCAAACCCCTCACCCAGCAACAGCCAAGCCATCCAGCATCTAGAACCCTGCACTCACCAACGTCTCTTCCGACTCCTCCACCTGCACCCGAGCCACCACCACCGGCTCGCCGTAATGCCGCGCCACCATCCCCGCCGCAATCTCGCGATCCATGTACTTCTCCACCACCGCCAGCTTTACCGTCGACTCCCCCGCCATCTGCGCCACCGCCGTCTTGCTCGACACCGACTGCACCAGCGCCAGCATCGTCGCCGCAATCGTCGCCACCGCGCGAATCACCGTCAGCGCATGCTGCTGGCTTGTCGCATTCGTAATGTGCACCGCATCCAGCAGAGCCGCATTCGCCTGCTGCTCAAACGCCACCACCTGCGTCTGCAACTGCGCCAACGTTGAGGCCGACGGATTCGCCAGATACGCCTTCGCCTGCGCCACCAGCGTCTGCGCCATCGCGTCGAAGTTGGCCGTAGCCGTAGTGAAC
>DATMUN010000265.1:0-5097 GCA_035563895.1 Occallatibacter sp.
CACGCCGCAATGCCAATCATCATGACCAACCATGCGGCCTACCCCGCAACGCCCGGCAAGCTCACCCCGGCCAGCGCATCCACATACTGGATCACGAACGTGCTGCGCAAACGCATCGGCTATCGCGGCATCATTCTCTCCGACGACCTCGAGATGGGCGGCATCCTCAAGTTCATGCCGCTCGACGAAGCCGCAGTGGCTGCATTCCGCGCAGGCTCCGATGTGGTCGAAATCTGCCGCAGTCCCGAGCTCATCCTGCGCACCTACGAAGCGCTCCTCGCCAAAGGCGAGCGTTCCGCATCTTTCCGCACTCTTCTGCTTGCACGCGCTCGCGAAGTCGCCCGCAAGCGCGCTCGCCTCTACAACACGCCCATCGCGCGACCACTCACCGCAAAGCAGCTTGATTCCCTCCGCACGCGCATCGACCGTTTCCGCGAACGCATCGCCCGCAGCGAAGCTGACGCCATCGCGCCCCGCGCATCCTCTCCAGCGGAGGCATCATGAAGCCCCGCTCCATGCTCGTCGCCGGAGTCATGAGCGGCACCTCCGCCGATGGCATCGACGTTGCCATCGTTCGCATCGCGCCCGGCCGCCAGCGCCCCACGCTCACTCTCGTGGTGCACGAAGGCTTCGCCTATCCCGCGACACTACGCCGCGCCGTGCTCGCTGCGATGAATGCACCCTCCATCGCCACCGCCGAACTCGCGCGCCTCAACTGGCGTCTAGGCCTCGCGTACGCAGATGCCGTCACCGCCGCCGTGAAGAAACATCGCGCATCGATCGACCTCATCGGCAGCCACGGCCAGACGCTCTATCATCAGGCCGCACCCGCGGCCTACGCAGGCCAACGCTTTTCCTGCACCTGGCAACTTGGCGAAATGGCTCCCGTCGCCGCTGCACTCCGCGTCCCCGTCATCTCCAACTTCCGCCCAGCAGACTTGGTTGCCGGCGGCCAGGGCGCTCCGCTCGTGCCCTTGCTCGACTTCGTGCAGTTCGCCGACGCACGCCGCGGCCGCGTCCTGCAAAACATCGGCGGCATCGCCAACCTCACCGCCATCCCCGCCGCAGCCCGCCCCACCGACGTGTTGGCGTTCGACACCGGCCCCGGCAACATGATCATCGACGCACTCGCTCTCGAGCTCTTCGGCAAGAAGTTCGATCGCAACGGCTCCATCGCTGCACGCGGCGCAGTCCTCAAGCCCGTGCTCGACGCCGCACTGCGCCATCCCTACTTCAAGCTCAAGCCCCCGCGCACCGCAGGCCGTGAGCAGTTCGGCCGTGAGTTCGCGGCGCACTTCCTCGCACAATGCCGCAAGTACAGCGCGCATCCTGAAGACGCTCTCGCCACGGCCACCGCCTTCACCGCAGAGAGCATCGCCAGTAGCTATGCACAGTTCGCTCATCCTCGTATGAAGCAGCGCCCTGTCGATTACATCGTCTCCGGCGGCGGCGCGCGCAACACCACGCTGATGGCCATGCTCGCCGCGCGCCTGGCTCCACTCAACTGCGAACTCGCCGCAAGCGAGCAGTTCGGCCTTCCCGCCGAAGCCAAAGAGGCCGCGGCCTTCGCGCTCCTCGCATGGCAAACCTGGCATCACCTTCCCGGCAACGTTCCCTCCGCCACCGGTGCTAAGCGCCCCGTCATTCTCGGTCAGGTGACGTATGCGCCGTAGCCTTCTGCTTTCACTCTTCGTGCTGCTCCTCGCAGGCTGCCGCTCCACGCCGCGCGATCCCGCCACGCTCGTCTTCCTCATCGAGAGCAGTCCGGCAAATCTAGACCCGCGCATCGGCACCGACGCCCAATCCGAACATATCGACGAACTCCTCTTCGATGGCCTTGTTGCCCGCGACGCCAACTTCCGCTTCACACCCGCGCTCGCCCAAAGCTGGGAGCAGCCTGACGCCACCACCTACGTCTTCCATCTCCGCCCCGGCGTCCACTTTCACGACGGCCGACCGCTCACCGCGCGCGACGTAGTCTGGACCATCGACTCCATGCGCACCGGCGCAGTCATCACGCCCAAAGCTGCCAGCTACGCATCCGTCTCCAGCGTCGTCGCCAGCGACCCGCAAACAGTCATCTTCCATCTCAGCAAGCCCGACAACTTCCTGCTGACAAATCTCTCCACTGGAGCGATGGGCATCGTGCCCGAAGGCAGCGGGCGCGAGTTCTGGCGGCATCCCGTCGGTACAGGCGCATTTCGCTTCGTCAGCCAGCAGATCGATCAGGAAGTCCTCATCGAACGAAACACCGCGAACTGGAGTACTGTTCCCAGCATCCAGCGCGTGCGCTTCGCCATCGTACCTGATGCCATCACGCAGGCGCTCGAGCTCCAGAAGGGCTCCGGCGACGTTGCCGTCAATTCCCTGCCCATGGACGCACTGCCCTCACTCGCCCGACAGCCCAACCTCCAGGTCGACGCACTTCCCGGCACACAGATCCAATACCTCGCCTTCAATCTGCGCGACCCGATTCTTCGTGACGCCCGCGTACGTCAGGCCGTCGCCTGCGCCATCGACCGCGACACCATCATCCACGCACTCCTTCGGGGCCACGCGCGTCCCGCCGCAAGCCTGCTTCCCGCCACTCACTGGGCGTGGACTAGCGACGTCGCTCACTACACCTACAACCTCGCGCGTGCTGAACAACTACTTGAAGACGCCGGATACAAACGAGCCGCCGATGGTACGCGTCTCCATCTCGCCTTCAAAACCAGCACCGACGAAGACACGCGCCTGCTCGCCGTCGTGCTCCAGCAGCAACTCGCGCGCGTCGGCATTGCCCTCACTCTGCGCAGCAACGAGTTCGCCACGTTCTACTCCGACGTCACGCGCGGCGCATTTCAGATGTATTCCCTGCGCTGGATCGGCGGCAACGAACAGCCAGATATCTTCAGCTATGCCTTCTCCACCGCGCGCTTCTCTCCAAAGGGTGCAAACCGCGGCCACTACAGCAACCCGCGCGTCGATCTGTTGCTCGACGATGCAGCAGCCAGCACCGACCCGGCACGCCGCAGAGCCGACTACGTAGAAGTCCAGCAGATTCTTGCCGCTGACCTCCCAGCCATCAACCTCTGGTACAAGGATTCCGTTGTCGTGCATAACCGCCGCCTCACCAATTTCACCCCATCACCCTCCGGCAGCTTCACATTCCTTGAAACTGCCCGCCTCGAGCCCTAACTTCACTATCTGCAAACCTTAAGAAACTTAAGATCAACATTTTGCAGAAGATTTCGCTCAACTTTTTCACGAATGTATACGTCTACCTGACTGGAAAGGGGAAATCGCGCAGACGAACCCCTGGAGAGATGTGAATGACAAGCAAGAAGCTGAATATCGTGCACGGCACGCGCACGCTGATCGCCCTCAGCGCCATCCTTCTCGGCGGATTCATCTCCTACGCGCAGGCCCCCACAGCTCGGTTCGTAGGCACCGTAACCGCGCTCAACGGCGACATGCTCACCGTAAAAACTGACGCAGGCGATATCCGTCAGGTGCAGGTCCCCTCCTCTGCAACTGTGAAGCGCATTGAGCCCGGCCAGAAGGACCTGAGCGCCGCCGTCGATATCGCGCTCATCGACCTCTCCACCGGCGACCGCGTCCTCGTCCGCCTCGACCCCGCTGCCAACCCGCCGCAGGCCACTCAGATCATCACCATCAAGCAAGCCGACGTCGCGCTCAAGCAGCAGCAGGAGCGCGAAGCATGGCAGAAGTCCGGCATCGGCGGCCTCGTCAAGACGATCGACGCTTCCAGCGGAACCATCGTGGTCTCCAGCGGAGCTGGTGCCATGGCACGCACTGTCACCGTTCACGTCTCCAGCGCAACAATTCTCAAGCGCTATGCACCTGCATCCGTACGCTTCGACCTCGCGCAGCCCGCGCCCATCTCCACAATCGAGCCCGGAGATCAGTTGCGTGCACGCGGTACTCGCACCCCCGATGGCTCCAGCCTCGACGCGGCAGAGGTCGTCTCCGGCAGCTTCCGTAATCTCTCCGGCGTTGTCGCCTCTCTTGACGCATCGGCGAATACATTCACCATGAAAGACCTGCTCACCAAGAAGCAGATCACCGTGCATGTCACCGCCGACGCGCAGATGCACATGCTCACCCAGACCATGGCCTCCGCGCTGGCTGCTCGCCTCAAGGCAGCGCCCGGTGCACATTCACCCGCGGTGGCGCCGCCCGCAAACATGCCCGCACCGCCTGCAAATACGCCTCAGGCTCCCGGCGGCTCACCCTTCTCTGGCCAAATGCGTTCCGCTGGCGGATACAGCGACGTTCAGCAGTTGCTCAATCGCGCGCCGGTCATTCAGTTCGCCGATCTCAAGAAAGGCGTCGCTGTCATGGTGGTTGCCACTGCAGACGGATCCGATGCCACCGTCGTCAGCCTTCTCGCCGGTGTCGAACCCCTGCTCGAAGCGCCGGAAGCAACCAGCAACCTTCTATCCAACTGGAGCATGGGCTCTGGCGGCGACAGCGCCGCCCAATAGAAGCCCAACTGAAACCTGAACTATTGAGTGAGGACACGTGTCTCATCGTTTGCATCATCTCGTACATTTCGTCATAGCCCTGGCATTTGCCCTGGCATCATCGGCCGTGGCCGCGGGTCAAACCGCCCCCACCCCGCCAGCCACAGCAACCGTCCGCGGACACGTAACTGATCCGACCGGAGCGCTGATCCCTGGCGCCGCCGTCTCCGTTGCCACGGCATCGGGCGCGCCTGTCAGCACAGCAAAGGCTGACGCAAGCGGCCTATACGAGATCCACAATCTCGCGCCCGGAACCTATATCGTCAGCGTCACCTTCGAAGGCTTTGCGCCGTTCCAGTCGCAGCCCCTCGCGCTCGCCGCGGGACAGGTCAAGCGTATCGATGTCGCTATGGCCGTTGCCGTCGAGCAGCAGAACGTCGTCGTCACCGACGAGTCCCCCGCCGTCAGTGTCGAAGCAGGCGCCAACGCCAACACTGTTGTGCTCAAGGGCAAGGATCTCGACGCTCTCTCCGACGATCCCGACGAGCTCTCCAACGAGCTCAGCGCCCTCGCCGGTCCCTCTGCCGGTCCCAATGGCGGCCAGATCTACATCGACGGCTTCACCGGC
>DATMUN010000266.1:0-4869 GCA_035563895.1 Occallatibacter sp.
GACGTGCGCCACCTCAACCACATGGTGATCGGCCTGCGCCGCGTCAACGGCGTGCGCGACGTGAAGCGCACGCAGAAGGTCTAGTCCTCCCTCCAGCCATGACTCGATCCACTCTCCTCAACGGCATCCGCGTGCTCGACGGCGGCTTCGCCACTGAACTCGAGTACCAGGGCGCAGACATCAGCGGCCCCCTCTGGTCCGCGCATGTGCTTGAAGATGCGCCCGAGAAGATCGCCGCTGTGCATCGTGCTTACATCCTGGCCGGAGCGGAAATCATCGCCACCGCCAGCTACCAGGTCTCGCGCCAGGGCTACGTCGAATACGGCCTCACCGCCGCGCAGGCAGACCGTGCCCTGCTCCGCTCCGTCGAACTGGCCCGCACCGCCGCTTCCGAGTTCCCCGATCGCCGCGTGCTGGTTGCCGCCTCACTCGGCCCTTACGGAGCCATGCTCCACAACGGCTCGGAGTATCACGGCAACTACGGCTGCACCTTTGACGAATTAGTCCGCTATCACCGCGAACGCATCGAGGTACTCGCCGCCGCGCCGCCATCCTCCGCACCCGACCTGCTCGCGTTTGAAACGCTGCCCTCGCTCGAGGAGGCTCGCGCCGTCGGCGCCGCGCTCGCCGCCTTCCCCGATCTTGCCGTCTGGCTCAGCTTCACCTGCCGCGACGACGCCCACATAGCTCACGGCGAGTTGCTGCGCGACTGCGCCGCCTACGCCGCCAGCCTTCCGCAGACCGTGGCCATCGGCATCAACTGCACGCACCCCAAGTGGATTTCGCCGCTGATCGCACGCGTCCGCTCCGCCACCGCGAAGCCGGTAGTCGTTTATCCGAACTCAGGTGAGGAGTGGAACGCTGAAGCCCGCTGCTGGACCGGCAAGGGCGACCCTGAAAGCTTCGGCGCACTAGCCGCCGAATGGCGTCGTACCGGCGCCCAGATCATTGGCGGCTGTTGCCGCACCCGGCCCGCTCACATCCGCCAGGTGGCCAATCTCAGCCGCGCCTGACTGCGCCGCCTGCTCGCGCGCAGATTCGCGTGCCTCACGCATCCTGAAGCGCACATACCCGAGCCCGATCCAGAACACCAACGCATCAGAGGCCAGCAACAGCAGACCCAGCGCCGGCATGTGCCTCTGCTCGATCCATGAGAAGAGCAGGACACCACTTACAGCGCAGAACATCACCAAGGCACAAGCCAGAACAAGAATCCAAATCCAACGGGACATTGCACAACAGTCTCTCAAAGACAATGAAGTTATACCACTGCTTCGCAAATACGCAGGTATCCACTCCGGCATCACTTTATTCAGAAGAAAAATAAGTTATCCGTATATCTCAGCAAGATGAGTGCGTTAGATCACCGAAGTTCTCCCACAGAAGTTGTAGTCTGACGTTTCCTTCGATTGGTACGTCTAATCCACGTCAGGCCATCGTTGGGCTATGATGAAAATAGGAGGTCGTGTCCCCCCAATGTCGGTTGAACCACTCTCCCTCACCGCTACTGAAGAGCCGCAGGAAGGCAAGGCGCTCCGCGTACTCGGCTGGTTTTCCGTTGGCATGGCCGTCGCCGCGCTCGGCGTTTACGTGGGCTACGAGCTGCGCAGCCGCTACAAGTTCAACCAGCGCACTCCCTACGACTTCTACTCGAAGGCAGAGCCGCAGACCACCGAGTTCGGCGTAGGCATCTAGCCGCGCCCCATGACTTTTGCAAAAGGCCGCCCACGGGCGGCCTTTTGCTTTGCCCAGCCGCTACCCAACAAACGGCGCAGCCTTCTTAGTCCACGGGCTCGCCGCATAGCGTCTGCATACGCTCCCATATTTCTGCCGCGCGATCCACAGCAGGCGTCAACCGCGCCAATTCGCCCTGCGATACTCTAGTCCCTTATGGGGCGCATCCGGGTACTCTCCGATCAGGTGGCCAATCAGATAGCAGCGGGCGAGGTCGTCGACCGCCCCGCGTCCGTGGCCAAGGAGCTGCTCGAAAACGCGCTCGACGCCGGAGCCCAGCGCATCCGCGTTGAGGTTGAGGGCGGCGGCCGCAAGCTGATCCGCATCTCCGACGACGGCCACGGCATGAACCGCGACGACGCGTTGCTCGCCTTCGAGCGCCACGCCACCAGCAAGCTCCGCAGCGCAGATGACCTGCTCTCCATCGCCACGCTCGGCTTCCGCGGCGAGGCACTGCCCTCTATCGCCTCCGTCGCTCGCGTCACGCTCGAAACCGCCACCGGCGACGAGCGCACTGGCACGCGCCTCGAAATCGCGGGCGGCAAGATCCTCCACGTGGACGACGCCGCCCTGCCGCGCGGCACCACCATCTCCGTCGCCGACCTCTTCTTCAACACCCCAGCGCGCCGCAAATTCCTTCGTGCAGAATCCACCGAGCTCTCCCACGTCACAGCGCTCGTCACGCACTACGCGCTCGTCTACCCAGAGAAGCATTTCGAGCTCATCTCCGCCTCGCACACACTGCTCTCCGCGCCGCCTGTGAGCCGGACCGCCGAGCGCATCTATCAGATCTTCGGCAAAGACACCCTCGCGCAGCTGCTCCCGGTTGCCGCTGAGCTCCCTCTCGAACGCGTCGGCCTGCCCGAACCTCCGCCGTGGAAGCGCGACCCCGACGAGCCTGCACGCCAACCCGGAACCCTGCGCCTTAGCGGCTTCTACTCCAAGCCCGAGCTGCAAAAGCTCAATCGCAACTCGATCTACATCTTCGTCAACCGCCGCCTCATCCGCGACCGGCTGCTGATGCACGCCATCACCGAGGCCTACCGCAACGTCATCCCGCCCACCAGCTTCCCCGTCGTGCTGCTCTTTCTCGAAATGCCTCCCGAGGAAGTCGACGTGAACGTGCATCCGGCCAAGACCGAAGTTCGCTTCCGCCAGCAGTCGCAGGTGCATGACTTCGTCCGCGACAGCCTGCGCGCCGCACTGGTCAAAGCGCGCCCAGCGGCAGCCTTCCTCGCCGCGCTCGATGCCGCACCCGCAGCCAGCCCCACGCTGATGCCGCCCGCGACGTCTCCGCTTCCCACCGCAGCCGACTCCGACCCCATCGCCCCGGAAGCCGCCGAGCCTTTCACGCTCACCCAGCCTTCCGTCGCTCCCATCCCGGGCCGCCTCGACTTCTCCGGACCCGGCCTGGCCCAGGCCGCCGAGAGCCTGCTGCCGCGCCCTGCCGCGCCCGAGCTTGAAACCGACCCGTGCTCGACAAGTTACAGCAACCTCGCTGGTTCCGCGCCTGAGGCCGCCTCCGCCACCGCCGCCGTCGAGGCCGAGCAGGCCGCCAGCACCCTCAACCGGCTCGCCTCCCTGCGCCCCCTCGGTCAGCTCCGCGAGTCCTTCATCCTCGCCGTCGGTGAGGATGGCCTCTGGATCATCGACCAGCACGTTGCACATGAACGGGTGCTCTTCGAAAAAATTCTGCGTGACCGCCAAGTTGAGCGCGTGCAGCGCCAGCGCCTTCTCATGCCTCTCCTGGTCGATCTCAAGCCCGCCCAGATGGTCGTCTTCGCTCGCATCGCCACAGAGCTCGACCGCAATGGATTCGAGGTAGAACCCTTTGGCCCACAGACACTTGCGGTAAAAGCAGCCCCCGTTGGACTGGAGGGCGCCGAGCTCGAGCGCACTCTTGCCGAAGTCATCGACCAGTCCACAGGTGACTCCGACGAAGCCTCTCAGAATCAAGGACTTCACACCCTGCGTACACGCATCGCAGCCTCCATCGCCTGCCATTCCGCCATCAAAGTGAATATGCCGCTCGATCCCGCGCGCATGGAGTGGCTCCTGGCCGAGCTTGCAAAGACCGAGCATCCAACAAGTTGCCCGCACGGACGCCCGATTGCCCTGCATTTTGGCTGGAAGGAGATCCTCCGGGCCTTCCATCGAATCTAGATCGGATTTAGAATTCAGACAGGCGCTCTCCTCCCAGGAGCAGAGGCGCCGGGGGCCAGCACCAGCCTGGAAGCGAGGGTTTTTCTTTGACATCGGAACAATTGGAAGCCGCGCGCGCCGAAAGGATGCGCCATAACGGACATGGGACCCTGACTTTCGAGGATGCCCGGACGTGGATCGAGGAGACGGGTCTTTGCCTGTTTCTCCCGCGCCGGCAGTTTTCTTCCTCGGTTGCGCCTTCGTTTGTGGAGGCAGTTGCGGGCAAGCGGGATGAGACTCCCGATCCCCGCCAGATTGCGGTTGCCGAAGAGCTCCTTGTACGGATGGAGCTTGCCGACGTGGCAGTGCGGCTCAACCTGCAGGGCCAGCCCGGCGAGCAGCCGGACTTTGTCGTGGCCAGCTGGGTTCTGCCTTATGTTTATGCGCTTCGCGGAGATCGCGACTGGCGCCGTATTCCTCAGCTCACCGGCTCGCGTGCCGTTTCGCCGCTCGCCGTGCAGGCTTACAAGCTGCTCGACCAGGGCGATGCCACCATCGCGCAGTTGAAGCAGGGTCTGGGCCGCGAGGTCAGCGAGGCCGGCGTGGTCCGCGCCATCACTGAGCTCTGGCAGCAGCTTCGCATTGTTCCCGTCATCGCAGCGCCCGGCCAGCCGGCCAAGTGGCAGCTGCTCAAGCACAGGTTCCAGAAAGCCATCGCGGAAGGCGCGTCCACCTCGCAGGTGACGGCCATCTCCGTGCTCGCCTCCATCTATCTCCAGGCCGTCATCGCCGCCAGCATGGAAGAGGTCGAGCTGTTCCTCTCGCCGCTCACGGCGCGCAGCAAGGTCCGCGAGGTGATCCGCGGTCTGGTGGCCACCCGCCAGGTGCACACCATCGCCCTGGGCCACTCGCCGCACTTCTACGTCGCCGGCACACTACCGGAGTTCCCTGCCGTCACCTCCATCTACACCGGCAGCAGCTTCGGCTCCTCCG
>DATMUN010000267.1:0-2796 GCA_035563895.1 Occallatibacter sp.
GATCGTGAACAAGTGGGATGCGGTGACGACCGGACGCACGGACGGCAAGCCCCCGGCGGATCGCCATCTCTACGAGGAACAGCTACGCCGTGCGCTCAAGTATCTGGACTACGCGCCGGTGATCTTCCTCTCCGCAATGAAGGGGACCAACGTGGGCCGCGTGCTGAGCGAAGTGAAGCGGATCGCCGCCGAGCGGCGCAAGCGCGTGACCACTGGGCAGATGAACCGGTTCCTCGAAAAGATCGACTTCCAGCGCGCGCCTGTACCGATGTCGAAGCGCGTCCGCATCTACTACATGACGCAGGCGGCCGTGGCCCCGCCGACGTTTGTGCTCTTCACCGATCGCGACGTGAAGCTGCACTTCGCCTTCGAGCGCTTCCTTGAGAACCAGATTCGCGATGCCTTCGGATTTGAGGGCACACCGATTTGGTTCAAGGTGAAGGCCAGGAACGAGAAGGAAAAAGAATAAAAACTCTTCAGGAAAATCAGAGCGGGGACGGGTGACCGTTCCCGCTTTGCTTTTTGCGTCAGGCGACTGAGGCTGCTTCTCGAACGGCGGGCATGGAGTAGCCGTTGTCGGCGAGCTGGCGGCCCATCTGCGTGTAGGCGGCAGGGTCGGCGGGCTGCACGGTGGCCAGGCCGTCGACGTAGCGGTTGTACATGCAGAAAGCGGCGGCGATCAGGACCGTGTCGTGAATCTCCAGATCGGTGGCGCCCTGCTTGCGTGCGGCTTCCACATCAGCGGCAGTAACGAGCTTGCCGTCCTGCTGTACCTTGCCCGCAATCGTGAGCAGCACCTTCAGCTTGGGGCTGATGTCTGCCTGCGTGAAGTCGGTCTGGACCTGCTTGACCAGCTGCGGATCGCCCAGGTGCGCTGCAGCAGCGGCTCCGTGACTGAGAGCGCAGAACGTGGTGCAGTTGCGCGAGGAGACGTAGGTGGCAATGAGCTCGCGCTCGCCGGGTGTGAGCGTGTGCGACTCGTGGAGCAGGATGTGGGCAAGCTCGCGCATGGGCGCAGCGGTCTGGGGACGGAAGGCGAACCCGGCGGTGATGCCGGGCAGGTGGTCGGGCAGAGCGATGTGAGGCATGGGGTCTCCGATGGTCAGTTAGCGGGAGTGCGAGGCGAGGTATTCCTCGCTGACAGTGACGTATCCCTCGCGGGCGACGCGCTTGCCGCGCTCGCGGTAAAAAGCGGGATCGGCGGGCTGCGCGGTACCGAGGCCGTCGACGTAGCGGTTGTACATGCAGAAGGCCGCGGCGATCAGCACCGTGTCGTGAATCTCGAGGTCTATAGCGCCTTCTCTGCGCGCGGCTTCCACATCGGCTGAGGTCACGAGCTTGCCGTCCTGCTGGACTTTGCCCGCGATAACAAGCAGCGCCTTGATCTTGGGCGAGATATTGGCTTGTAGAAAGTCGGTCTTCACCTGCTGTACCAAGGCTTCATCGCCGTCGAGGTGCGCCGCGGCGATGGCTCCGTGGATGCTGTGGCAGTAGGTGGTGCAGTTACGCGAAGAGACATAGGTCGCAATCAGCTCGCGCTCGCCGCGGGTGAGCGTGTGCGGGCCCTGCAGCAGGATTTCAACGAGCGCGTTGAGCGGGCGGGCTGTCTCTGGCCGGAAGGCCATGGCGCCGCGGATGCCGGGGAGGTCTGCGGGTAGCGGTATGTGGGGCACGGTTCTCTCCAATGAACAGCAAGCTGCACGTGGAGGCGGGGAAGCCTCGTTGCAGGGATGCTACGAGGGCAAAGACCGTGGGCGCATCCACCGTTGGGTGGAGGGCGCTGCGTGCGGCGGACCTTGATTGAGGCGTGTGGGTTACGCGCCTCAGTTGTTCTTGTCGCGTGGCTGCTTGTGTGGCGTGGGCCCCTCTTGCGTGGGCGGTGGTGGAGCGGGCCCAACGGGCGTGACGTGGACGCTGGCCTGGGTCTCTGGCACCGATCCATCGTTCGCCTGCACCTCGGTTGGCGGTGCCATGACCAGAATGCGCTGCGTAACCTTGCCGCGGGCGGGAACCAGAACGCGCTCGGTGACGGTTGACTTGTCAGTACGCACAGAGACCGGCACCACCGCCGAGGCGTAACCGGCGTTCGTCAGGTTTACGGCAACGAGATAGGTGTCAGATTTGGCCGGCGTGGGAAAGACGCCGTCGACAGACAGATCGGGCAGGCCCTTGTCAGCATCCACCCAGTCAGAGAAGAGCCACGATGTGTCGGCCGTGGCGCCGTTCTGCTTGAGCAGCGCAGGAAAGTCGCACCGACCAGTCTCTGCGGCGTCGCACGACGAAAGCGCAGCCGTGAGCACATCATCGCCAACCTGGTCGCGCAGCATCCACAGCACGTACGCGGCCTTGGAGCGGTAGTAAACCGGCGAGATGGCCTGCGCCAGTGGACTCCCGGCGCTCTCGCCGGGGCTCGAGGGCTCAACCATTGCCAGCGCGGCGCGGTTGGACTCAAGCAGCGTGAGAGCGCGGTCCCGGCCCTGTTTGCGCTCGATCCAGAGTGCCTCGATGAAGGTGGCCTGCCCCTCCGAGAGCCATGCCGGAGCAGCTGGCGCATAGGCGCGGGCCAGTGCATGTACTACGGCCGCATTGAGACGGTCCACAGGCGCATCATGCGGAGGCTCGGCGAGCACGGCGCAGAGCAGCGAGCCGGACTCCCACGGCACGTCGTCCGGGTCAGGCAGGTCCAGGAGCACCAGCGGGGTACGCGGGCGCGGGCCCAGCCAGCGATTGAGGAACGGCGTGACGGCAGCAGCGGCTTCGAGCCATGCGTGGACGTTCACCTGGTTGTCGGCCGTG
>DATMUN010000268.1:0-2399 GCA_035563895.1 Occallatibacter sp.
CACCAGCCGCGGCGGGTCCCAGCCCGGCATCTTGTCCGTCAGCACCGCCTGCAGAAGCCCCATAAACAGCGCCGACCCAACAATCCCAATCAATCCGCTGATGCCCGTCAGCAGCAGCCCCTCCCAGAAGAACTGCGCCAGAATACTCCGCTTCGTCGCGCCCAGCGCCTTCAAGAGGCCGATCTCGCGCGTCCGCTCCGTCACCGACACCAGCATGATGTTGATGATTCCCACCGCGCCCAGCCCCAGCGTCACTATGCCCACGCCGCCCAGAAACACATCCATCGACGTGAAGATCGCGCCCACCATCTTCATCTCCTCGATCGTGTCCCACTCGTCAAACGCATCCTTCATCGAAGGATCGAAGCCGTGATGGGCCGCGATCACCCTGTGCACCGCCGCCACCGCCGCCGTCGCGTCGCCATGCTTCGCCGGCTGGTACTGGATCGAGCTCAGCGCATCGTCAGGAATGTTGCTGCCCTTTAGCGGATACAGCTCCTGCATCGTCGTCACAGGGATATAGATCTTCTGATCGTCGAAGTTGTTGTTCCCGCGCGAAATCTTGTCGATCGAACCGACCACCGTAAACTCCGTCCCATTGATCGTGATCGCCTCGCCCAGCATCGGCCGCCCGTTGAACAGCAGGTTCGCCGCCTTGTAGCCCAACACCGCCACGCGCCGCCGGTCGGCAAGATCCGCGTCGCTCAAAAAGCGCCCCGTCGCCATCGGGATAAAGCGCACCGCCGTGTAGTTCGGCATCACGCCAAACACAGAGCTCGACGTGTTGCTCCACTGGCTCACCTCGTAGAGGTCCGAGCGCCGCAACTCCACAGTCGCCGCGCGCAGCTCGGGCAGCCGCTTCACCTCTTCAAAGTCGCGCAGCGTCAGCTGATAGGGCCGCATCCCCGTGTGCTGATTGGCCACCGCGGGAATCGTCCCGTTCCACATCATCACCAGGTCGTTTCCCAGCTTTGAAAGATTCTTCTTCTGCCCCGAGCGGAACCCCTCGCCCAGCCCCACCAGCACCAGCAGCGACCCCACGCCCCACGCAATCCCGAACATGGTCAGGAAGCTGCGCATCTTGTTCGCGCCAATCGCGCGCAAGACCTGTCCGAGAGTGTCACGAAACGATTGCATGGCGATCCAGCGGCTCCTCGCCGCGTCAAAAGCAGATACGCGCGCCCGGCTTCCACGGTTCCATCTGATTCAGCCAGTTCTCTGCGCAAAAAACAAACGAGGGACGCCGCAGCGCCCCTCGCACCCCCCGTTGATCCCGCGTTATTGCCCCTGCATCGGCGCCGGCTGCAGATGCATCCGCTCCGTCAGCGTCAACATCAGCACGTCGCCCTCTTCCAGGTGCGTCTGCGGATGGCTCACCAGCAGGTGCACGGTCACCAGGCCCGCACCAACCAGGCCGCCGGCCAGCGCGCCCACCGGCCCGCCCAGGTACGCGCCAGCGATCACGCCCGTTCCCACCGCGCCGCCATACTCAATCGAGCCGCGCTTCACGCGCGCATCCGGACTGATCTCGCCCTCGCTATTCACCTTCGTATGCGTAGCCGGAACACTGGAGACCATCGCGTGCAGCGCCACCGTCTCTCCGTTCGGTAGCGTCACCACCTCCGGCTTCAGCAGCAGCGAGGCCGGGCTGCCAATCGCGCCCGTCGAAACGCTCGCCACCCGCCCCTCGATCACCGAGTCCACGGGAATCACCACCTGCCCGCCCTGCAACACGTCCGAGGCCACACGCGCACGGAAGCGCTCGTTCGGCTGCGAATAGCCACTCGAAAGCCCTCCCAGCAGCCGCACGCGAATCATCGTGCCCTCCGCCAGGTCGCCCTGCCCCATCGGCTGCGGATGCACAATGTCGCCATCCGGATCGTAAGCGGGCGCGCGATTCGCCAGCGTCGGCGTCCCGCTCTGCATCGTCTGCGGCGGAGCTGCCTGCACAATGCCGTCGTCCGTGCCCGTCACTGTGCTGTTCTGAATCGGCGCTGCGCTCATCGCAGGCTGCGCGGGCGCGGCGTAGCTCTGCGTCGGCGCCGCCTGCTGCGCCGGTATCACATGGCTCGCCGGCGGCTTCGGCGCCGGAGCCTGCTCCTGCGTATCCGTCTGGATCGTGTCGTCCGGGGGAGGATTCGATACTCCCGAATACGGACTGGACTGGCTGCCCTCCTGCGCTGCCAGTGCGGCAGTCGCGGCGGCAAAGAATGCAAATACAAGAAGCGGCCGGTTCATCCGAATCTCCTCTCGCGGGCAGGACTTCCCCCTGTTTGCTTAGACCCGCCGCGCGGTGAAATGTTCTGTAGCAGGCTCAGCAGAGGAACACTCTGCCCAGCTTGCCCAATCTAGATGCTACCGGCGCTTTGGCCGCACGCTGCGCCTGCTCATTGCCTCCG
>DATMUN010000269.1:0-4701 GCA_035563895.1 Occallatibacter sp.
CCTTCAATCTCAATCAGCTTGTCGCTTGCCATCGCATCTCTCCTTATTCGATTTGCGGTCGTTGTCGTGTAATCAGTCAAGAGCTATTCGAGCCGAACCCGGTCCACATTGTCGTAGCGCGACATGTCCGAAAGGATCACGGTGTCGCCTTCCTTCAATCCTTCGAGCACCTGAATCGCGTTCACCGACGCGCGGCCCACCTGTACCGAAACTCGCGTCGCACCCTTGCCATCCGTGTCCAGCTTGAACAGGCTCAGCGTTGAGTTCTCGTTACCCAGCGCCGGTCTGCCCACGTAGAGCACGTCGGTCATCCTCTCCAGGTCAATGGTGCCGTCCACACTAAGCTGCGGCACCGCACCGGCCGGAAGAGGTCCATCAAGATCTACGTCAACGGTGCGCGTTCCGTTCACTACGGAGGGATCAATTCGCGTGACATGCCCCGGGATGACTCCGTTGTGCGTGTCAATTGAGGCGGGCAATCCAAGCTGGATGTCGCGCGCCTGCGTCTCGGCAATCTGCAGCGCGGCCTTTAGCTTGCCGCTCTGGATGACCTGCGCGACCGATGTGCCCGCCGACACGTGCTGTCCCACCTGTACAGGCGTGGCCAGCGGCGCGAGCGTGCCGGAGATACTCGACCGCACCTGCAGAGCCGCCTGCTGCTTCTCATAGAGCTCAAGCAGCGCCTTCGCCTGATCGATCTTCGTCTCCGCAGAGGCGAGTTGCACTTCAATCGCCTTCTGGTTCACATCCAGTTGCTGCTTGCTCAGGTCGTGCTGCGTGGTCAGCTGGTCGGCGGTGTTCTTTGATTTGTTGTAAGCCAGCCCGGAGATTACGCCCAGTTCGAAGAGCTTCTTATCAGTCTGCGCCTGCAACTGGTCCTGCGTGTAGTCGGCGTGTACCTGCGCAGCCTGCGTCCGCTTATCCATCAGCGCACTTTGCAGCGTTGCCTGCAGGCTCTTGTAGTCTGCCTGGGCCGCCTGCAGGGCCAGTTTTGCGTTCAGAACCTGCTGCTGCAGTTGCGGGTCAGCCAGATCCATCAGGATTGTGTTTGGCGTGACCTGCGCGCCGGGCAGCACGCGGATTCGCACTACGGTCGCGTCGGTCTGCGCGGGAATGAGTTCGATCGAGTCCTCGCGCGGCACCAGTGTTCCGGTCGACCCGCGCACCTGACGGATCATCGGTCCGCGCTTCACTGAGTCGGTCCAGATGGTTGAACGGTCCACGGTGGGCGCCGCCGGCTTGAGCCGCGAAACCGCAAACCCCGCAACCGCGAGGACAACCACCCCAAGGCCAGCCCAGATATAGAGCTGCCGCTGCTTCTTCTTCTTGATGTCAGGCCGTGCGATATCCATTGCGCTTTGACAAGATGCACGCACTATGCCAAATGGGTTGACCTATATTCGACTGATAATAAATGCCTTATGACCCGATGCCGGCCGCGGTTGCGACTACTGAGTGACCGTTCAAGCATCGACGTGTCCGAATTCGGACAGTTCCTCTCTCGCTGATTTAGCCTGCCCGCAATGAGGTCTTGAGCGGCCGTCTTCGGTTCGAAGATTTTTCGTCCAAGTTAACGAGTTAGCCATTCTTACTCCTATATCCACTTTCGCCTAACCTTCAAAACTGCCCAATTTAGGCTCCGCCTTGCGGTACCAAAGCGATTTAGACTTTCGTTACTATTCAAGTACGTTACTGAATGTTAGGCTTGCTCCCACGATTTCGTGATTTAAAGAACTGTATCGACTGTATAAGGATAGTTACGCGTACCCTTGGCTGTTTCCCTTCCCTTACATCGGATCCTGCTGTTCAACATGAAAAGGTGCTGGGTCATGATTCGAAAATCGCTCTCTTCCATTTTGGATGCACAAAAATCAGCCTTGACGACAAGGTCGTTGATTGCGCGCTTGCTGCGCCCGGTCCCGCGTGATGACGGTGGCTCGCTGGTTGAGTTCGCTCTTGTCCTGCCGATGGTCATGATTCTCATCACCGGCATGGCATCGTTTGGCCTGCTGCTCAACAACTACATCATGCTCTCCCATGCCACTGACGTCGGTGCGCGCTATATCGCCGTGAATAACGGCAACTTCTCCAATGGCGCGAGCAATCCATGCGCATTGGCGGCCACACAGATTCAGAATGCCGCGGGCACTCTCGCAGCCTCCAGCTTGTCGTATTCGATTACTTTCACCTCTGCCAGCGGTAGTTCCTACAGCGCTTTTACTTCTTCAAACGGATCGAGCAGCTTCGGTACCGGCTCGAGTTGTGGCACAACAGGAACCGCTGAAATGGCATCCGGTGGGACGGTAACCATCTCCGTTCAATATCCTGCTGCGCTCTTTGTATATGGCTGGACACCCAGCAATATCAATCTTGTGAACACGACGACAGAGATGATCCAGTAGTGCGGGAACTTCATCATCAGAGGAGTTGACGCGAGCATGAAGCCTTGGAAATACTTCTTCACCTGCGGTAGCCTGGCCGATGAGTCCGGGCAGGTCGTGCCTTGGATGGCTGTCCTTCTGACGCTGCTATTCGCCGGCCTTTGCACACTTGTCGTCGATGTTGGCCGGTGTGTTGTGGCCAACCACATGTTGCAGGCTGCTACTGACGCTGCGGCTCTTGCTGGCGTGCAGATCATGCCAACCGCGACCAGCGACAGCCAGGTTACCACCCAAGCCACAAACTTCAGCGCAGTTCCCGGCGATAAGAACGCCAGCGACTACTGGCTGCCTAACGCCTCTATGGTCAGTGGCTATCCTCAGATGTACTGTTCGTCGACAGTAACTGGCTGGGGCGTGGCGTGCAACCCAAGCATCAATGCATCGAGCGGCGGCGCCAATGCGCTTGTGGTCAAACAAACGGTCACGCTTCCGCTGTACTTCGGATCAATCATCGGGCATCCGACGATGACCATCGGCGCGACTTCCACAGCCTCGATGCGTGGATCGCAGAATTATCCATACAACATCGCCATGGTGATCGACACCACGGCTTCAATGAATAGCAACGATTCGGACTCGAGTTGCGGGAACACCCGCATCTACTGTGCACTGCAAGGCCTGAGAACCCTGCTGAACTCACTTTCCCCGTGCACTACCAGCAGTACGTCGAGCTCGTGCACATCATTCGACAGCGTGAGTCTCTTCACGTTTCCGACAGTTTCGGCAAGCACCGCCGGTTACGACAGTGACTGCTCATCAAAGACCTCGCCGGCGATCGTCAACTATTACACTCCGGTTCCGGGCGCCACCTGGTCAGCTCCGACAGGCAGCAGCGCAACTTATCAGATCACCACGTATGGATCGGATTGGAGCTCCACTAATCAGAAGGGGGGCTCGTTCAGTTCATCTTCGGGGCTCGCGATCGCTGCGGGTGGCGTCAGTTCGTGTGGCAGCGGAATGCAGGCCGTTGGCGGCGTCGGAACGTACTATGCCGGCGCGATCTATGCGGCGCAGTCGTCCTTGCTGGCGGCGCAGGCAGCAAATCCTGACACCAAAAATGCCCTGATCATCCTCAGCGACGGTGATGCAAGCAGCTCGAAGATCACCACATCGGGTACAACTCATGCTTCCGGCAGCACCCAGACTGTCGGTTCATCCACCTTCAATTACACAGTTGCCTATCCGTCGTCGTCGAATCAGTGCCAACAGGCGATCGACGCCGCTAAGAACGCCCAGGTTCAGGGAACCACGGTCTACTCAATCGCGTACGGCGCGTCCAGTTCCGGATGCTCCACAGATACATCAGGCGCACTGAAAGGTCTTTCGCCCTGCACGGCGTTGAAGAACATGGCATCGAACGCGGGTGATTTCTACTCCGACGCTACGGCCTCACAGAATAGCGGACAGTGCACGTCCTCGTCTCACCCGAACCTGACACTGAATCAGATTTTCCAGACACTGGCGTCTTCATTTACGGAAGCTCGCTTGATTCCGAACGGCACAGCGTGATGAGACGCTGAATTAGTTACAGCACAAGGGCCGGGCGACATTGCCCGGCCTTTGCTTTGTTAGCGATTCACGCTATTGGCATTGCGTGCAATAACGCCGGACACTTTACTTCGTCCCTGAAACCGATACCTGCAGCTCACACTTTAGCGCATACACTGTTCTCAATCCATCGATTGACTTGAGCCTCCGTCGTTTGGGTGTTTCATAGCCGCGCGAATCCGCGAGAATCCGCGTGCGCTCTCTTCCCCGCAAAACTACGGCGCAAATAACGAATGACTCGAGGTTCTTTCGGATGGCCAATCTGTGGCGTAGTGTTTGCCGTGTACCCAGCATACGCACCGGGATGTTGCTGTCAGCCCTCTTCCTGCTGCTGCGCAGTGGCGCTTCTCGTGATGGCGCTCGCTTTTCGGCATCTGAACTCAGCGAAGAGACCTGCCCCGCAGAGAAGCGGACAGGTGGAATTATCGGCCGGTGCTCTAAAGGTTGGAGCGCGGGAGCGAGCCAGTTATCTCTTGATTTATCAATCGATAGCTGTGCATGGTAGGCGAGGCGGGAATCGAACCCACAACCCCCGGCTTAGAAGGCCGGTGCTCTATCCAGTTGAGCTACTCGCCCGCGCTCTCTCATTGTACTGGTGAATCTCTGTGCGCGGCGGATCGCTCGCTCGAGGCGGTATCCGCAAAAGCAGCCACCGCCTGCCCGAGATGCGATCGCGCAGCCGGCTCATCCGCGCCTGCTCCGATCAAGTAGG
>DATMUN010000270.1:0-7181 GCA_035563895.1 Occallatibacter sp.
CTCGCCATACGAGCCAGCTCGCCATCGGCGCGGCTCGTGAGCACGATAGGCACCTTCGCCCCCACAACCACGCCCGCAGCTAACGCACCTGCAAGATACTGCAGTTCCTTGAACAGAATGTTCCCCGCCTCGAGATTCGGAACCATCAGCAGGTCCACGTCGCCCGAAACACGCGAGCTGATCTTCTTGATCTTCGCCGCGTCACTCGAGATCGCATTGTCAAAGGCCAGCGGACCATCCACAATTGCGCCCGTAATCTGTCCACGGTCGACCATCTTACACAGCGCCGCTGCCTCCAGCGTCGAAGGAATCGCAGGATTGACCGACTCGACCGCCGACAGAATCGCCACCTTCGGATGCGGCACCTCAAGCTTCACCATCGCGTCAATCGCATTCTGCAGAATGCTGATCTTCGTCTCCAGGTCCGGCTGAATATTGATTGCGGCATCGGTCACAAACAGCGTCTTGTGATACATCGGAACGTCCAGCGCAAAGATATGGCTGATCCTCCGGCCGACGCGCATCCCGCCCTCGCGTGACACCACCGCACTCATCAGCTCGTCCGTGTGCAGCGATCCCTTCATCAGCATCTCCACTTCGCCGATGCGGGCCAGCTCCACGCCCTTCACCGCCGCCGTGCGGCTGTCGCCGATGTCCACGATGCGAATGCCTTCCAGGTCAAGCTCCAGCGTCTTGGCCACATCGCGAATCTTCTCTTCCGCGCCCACCAGCACCGGCAGAATCAACTTGTCTTTATACGCCTGAATCGCGCCGCCGAGCGATACCTCATCACACGGCCACACAATCGCCGTCCGCACCGCAGGCCGAGCCGTCGCGCGCGCAATCAGCTCCTGGTAGCGCCGGTACGGATTCTTTATGATCACCTGCGGCACTGGCAGCGTGGACCAGCGCTTTTTCTCCGCCGGCGCAATCACCTTCGCCGTCCCCGTAAAGATGGAGACGCCCTTTCCATCATGCGCTTCGCAATCAAAGTTAATGACCTTCGTAGCCTCTTCCTTCGACGTCACTTCCACCTTAACGATGATGTGGTCGCCGGTACGGATCCGATTGTGAAACTCGAGATTGATGCTCGTCAGCGTCACACCCGGCCCGGGAATGTTCATGCTGAAGAGCCCGGAGACGAGCGACGCACACCACATGTTCGGCCCCGTCGGCGGAATCCCGCCCGCGCGCTGAATCAATTCCTCCTGATTCAAAACCGAGTTGAAGCCGGAGATCGACGCAAACGCCATCGCGTCATCCGTAGTCAGCACGTGCTCCGTATGGGCCGAGTCGCCCACCGCGATCTCATCAAACGTCTTGCTCTCAATAAATCCGAGATTCATAAAGCCTCTAATCCTCCAGATACATCACTCCGCGAACAGGCGTGCTCCAAGCCTAACCTCCGAGCCTACGGCGCGGGAAGCACCTGTGACGTGACCGCAATCACGGCTGCAGACCGGGCACCATCCTCCGCTGCAATCAGCCTTTAGAACCGAATCGCCGTAGCCTTTTTCGCCGCGTCCGCGAACCGCTTATCCCAGTCCTTGCCCGAATGCTTCTCTGCCAGCGCCACGGCAATATGTTTCGCCTCCACGACATCGCGATTGCGGCCCAGCCCCTGAATGCACGACGGGCAGTTGGTCAGCATCGTCGGTCGCGCCGCGCTGGAAGCCTCTCGAATCGCCTCACGCTTACGATGCAACATCGCATCCGTAATGTCCGGACGCGAAAGCGAAAGCGTGCCCGCTTCGGAGCAGCAATGCGGCACCGCAGCAATCTCGTCGAAGCCACCAAGCTGCTTCAGTGTCTGGACAGCCTTCCCTTCAAGCGAGTCGTGGCACGGCGCATGGTAGAGATACTCGCCGCTACCGCCTGCCTTCAAACCCGCCTTATTCAGATACGCAGCAACATCGACGATCCGCCCGAACAAGCCTGCGGCATTCATCTCGACAAGACCTTCGCGGCAAGTGCCGCACGTCACCACACATGCATCAAAGTCGATGTGCATGAACATCTCGCGAATCTGTGCAAACAATATCGAGTCACGCAACACCGTGCGCGAACGCTGCACAGTCTTCGCGTTGGCCTGAGCCGGAAACCCGCAGCACAAGAATGGCGGCGGCAGCACCACGCGCACCCCTGTCTCTAGCAGCAGATGAATCGCAGCCATCGAGATATCCGAGAAGAGGCGCTCCGAACCGCACCCCGGAAAATAGAAGACGGTCCGCACATCGCCCACCCCCGATTTCGCAGAGGCAGGCTCAAACACCAGAACCTGGTCGCGCTCGCAATCCGGCAAGTAGTCGCGCAGCGTCTTCGCCGGCACAGGCCCAATCGAAGTCCGCAGCATCTGCAGCGGATAGAAACCCGACGCCATTTCCAGCGACTGCAGCGGCCGACTGAGCTTGCTCGCAGCCCGCTGCGCCGACCCGCCAAGCTGCACAACCGACGCACGAAACGCCCTATTCAGCGCAGGCGACTGGCTGTCCAGGTAACGCAGCGTCATCTTGGTCGCCGCGGGCGTGTGCTTGAAGTTCAGGCCCACCAGAATCTCGCGTTCAAGAACAGAGACCTTGCCCGTATCGATATCGACGGGGCACGGAGCGAGACACTTGTGGCAGATCGTGCAGTGGTCCGCCACATCCTCGAGCCACGTCAGCAGTTCAAATCGCGTCGAGAGCTTCCGCTGCGCGTCATACAGCAACGCCTCAATCAGCGATCCAATCGCAAGATTCTTGTTACGCGGGTGGTAGAACATTCCCGCTTCCGGCACGTTAACGCAGCAGTTAGGCTTGCACTTCCCGCAGCGTACGCAATGCGCAATCATCTTTGAAAGTTCGCCAAGCTTTCCGTGCTTCAGAATGCTGGCCTCAAGCTCCAACAGGTTGAACGACGGCGTAAAGACGTGATCGAGCGCAACGTAATCCTGCAGCTTGCCCGGATTCATAAGGCCGCCCGGATCGACCTCCGCGCGATAGCGTTCCAGTTCAGCAATCCGCTCCGGCTCCAGGTACTTCAGCTTGGTAATGCCGATGCCGTGCTCGCCAGAGACCACGCCGTTCAGCGCAACCACCTTCGCCATCACCTCATCGAGCCGCCGCGCAACCCGATCAAGCATCGGCCTGTCGTTTGAGAGCACAGGAATGTTGACGTGAACGTTTCCGTCGCCTGCATGCATGTGCGTCGCAGCAACAATGCGCCGATCGCGCACCTCCTTATCAGCCACATCCAGCGCCTCAAGCACGCTTGGATATCCGCGCATCAGCCGCTTCAGATCATGCTGAAATCCCCTGAGCGCCTCCAGCGAACGCAGCACCTTCGGCTCCTCGCTCTCCACGCGATCACGAAACCTGCCGAACAGCTCCTGCCGCGTAGCAGCCTGCACAGCAAACTGCTCAGGATCCTCGCGGCCCATGATCTGCGCGAGGAGCTTCTCTGCGCGCTCCGCAAACTGCACCTGCGAGAAGCGCTCCTCCTCCACATTGAGGCCGTCGATGTAATGCGCAAACTCCGCCAGCGACTCCAGCGGCAGCACGATGTCTTCATTCATCTTGAATGCATTCGTGCGCCGCGCAATCGCGCCCAGCTTCTTGCGATCCTGCCAGAAGCGCGTCGCTTCAGCCGCGTTACGCGCCTCAAAGAGCACTGTATTCGGATGCGCATGCAGCAATGCACGAACCCGCTCCACACCGCGCCCCGTCTGCTCTTCGTCATCCCCCGCCACATCAATCAGCAGCACCGCAAGCGGTGTCTGCGCACGCGCCGCCTTCACCTTGTAGTTGATGGCACGTATGTACTCATCGTCGAAATGCTCCAGAGCTAGCAGCGTCTCCTTGTGATCGGCCGGAAATGGAAACGCTCTGGAGAGCTCAACGATTACCTGGCTCGCCTCCTCAAAGTCATTGCCGAAAAACTCAAGACACAACGTCTGCTTCGCTTTGTATGCCGGGTAGAGCACGAAGCGGGCCGATGTAATCACGCCGTCCGTGCCCTCCTTCTGCAAGCCCGGAACGCCGCCCAGTGCCTTGTTCGTGATGTCCTTCCAAAGTCCCTTCTTGCGTATCTCCGATCCCATCAGTTCAATCTGCTTAATCGTTGCGCCCTTCGCATCTCGAACATCGAACCGTACGCGGTCCTCGTGCAGAATCTTCCGCAGCTGATGATTCGTGCGCGCGACGGTCCACACGTGGCCCGACGGCATCGCAATCTTCCACTCCAGCAGATTATCGATGCACGTTCCCCAGCGCACCGCCATCTTTCCGCCCGCGTTCTCCGCAATGTTGCCGCCAACCGTGCTCGCCCACGCGCTCGTGGGATCGGTCGCAAACACCAGACCGTGCTCCGCAGCAAACTCCATTGCGCTTTCCGTTACCACCCCGGCTTCCACATCCAGCACGCTCGCAGCTACCACGGTGCCCTCATCGAGCCGGATCTGCTGCTCGCCAATCCCACGAATGTGATTCATCCGTTCCGTGTTGATCACGATGCAACCGGAACGCAACGGCACTGCACCGCCCGTCAGCCCGGTTCCTGCACCGCGCGGAATCGCCTTCAGACCCAGTCGCGCAATTGCCGCCAGCAGCGGCCCAACCTGCTCTTCGTGCTCCGGAGTAACCACAGCAAGCGGCAGATGCAAGCGCCAGTCAGTCGCGTCCGTAGCATGCGACACCAGCGAGAACGGATCGAACAGCACATTCGTCTGTCCGACAATCGCTCCCAGATCACGCCGTACACGCCGGCGAACTTCCGGCGCGCTGTCGATATCGCGCCGGAACTCTTCAACCTTGCCGCGGCAGTGTTCAAGAATCTCCAGCACCCGCTTGTCGCCCTCGGCCGCAACTTCAATGGCCGCCATATCTTTTGCAATCTGCGCAAAAAACGCCTTGCAACGCGCGGCGGAATCCAGCAGCTCTTGATAGAGATACGGGTTGCGAAGATGAATCAGCACATCGCCGAAGATGCGCATCAGCCGCCTCGCGGAGCGGCCGGTCACGCGCGCACTGCGCAGCTCATCCAGCGCGCTCACCGTGTCAGGACTCAGCAGGAAGGAGATCGCCTGCGCGTCGTCGAGCGATGTGTAGTTGAAAGGAATCTCTCGCATTCTGATACACCCCAGAGCGCTAACAGCAGAATTTTCCAGCGGATGCGGCGATGATAAGTGAAATCAAGAAAAAAACCTGTGACCTGCGTCAGTCTCCGTCGATAGCCCGAGTCACTCGCTTTCCCATCGCCACAGCCGCACCTTGCGGGCTACCCTACCCCTATCCCCGCTGGAAAGCCCGAATGAACACGCTCACCGTCTTGCTCGTAGTTCTTGGCATCTATCTCGTCGCCTATCGCTACTACAGCGCCTTCCTGACCGCGCGTGTGCTCGCGCTCAGCAACGCTCGCCAGACGCCCGCGCACACCTACCGCGACGGCCACAACTACGTGCCCACTTCCAAGTGGGTCCTCTTCGGACATCACTTCGCCGCCATCGCCGGAGCAGGTCCGCTCGTCGGCCCCACGCTTGCCGCACAGTTCGGCTTCGCGCCCGGGCTCATCTGGCTAGTTGCCGGCGCAGTCATTGCAGGAGCCGTGCAGGACTTCACCGTCCTCGTCGCCTCTGCACGACACAAGGGCCGCTCCCTCGCCGAGATCGCGCGCACCGAGATCAGCCCCTTCGCTGGCCTCGTAGCCATGATCGCCGTGCTGTTCATCCTGCTTGTCACGCTCGCCGGCCTCGGCATCGTCGTCGTCAACGCGCTCGCAGCCAGTCCCTGGGGCGTCTTCACCATCGGCATGACCATCCCCATCGCCATCGGCATGGGCCTCGCCATGTTCCGGGGCAGCCGCCTCCGTGTCGCCGCCCCCAGCATCGCCGGTGTCGCGCTGCTCATGTCCGCGCTCGTCGGCGGACACTTCTTCGCGCAATCCTCGTGGGCCTCCGCGCTCGCCTTCAATGCCCACCAGATCACGCTCCTGCTCGCCGCCTATGGATTCATCGCGTCCACACTGCCTGTCTGGCTGCTGCTCACGCCGCGCGACTATCTCTCCACTTACGTCAAACTCGGCACCATCGCCGCGCTCATCCTCGGCATCTTCTGGGTGCATCCTACGATTCAGTTCCCTGCTGTCACCAACTTCGTCCACGGCGGCGGCCCCATCATCAAGGGCACGCTCTTCCCGTTTCTGTTCGTCACCATCGCCTGCGGAGCCATCAGCGGATTCCACTCGCTCGTCTCCAGCGGCACCACCTCCAAGATGCTCGACCGCGAGTGCGACGCGCGCTTCATCGGCTACGGCGCCATGCTGGCCGAGTCCCTCGTCGGCGTCATGGCCCTCATCGCCGCCTGCTCCATGGCGCCCGGCGACTACTTCGCCATCAACAGCGCACCCGCCGTCTTCGCCAGGCTCGGTCTCCACACCGTCCATCTCGATGCGGTCTCGCAAGCCGTCGGCGAACATCTCGCCGGACGCACCGGCGGCGCCGTCTCGCTCGCCGTCGGCATGGCGCAGATCTTTCAGGGCATCCCCGGCATGCAGCAACTGCTCGGCTACTGGTACCACTACGCCATCATGTTCGAGGCGCTCTTCATCCTCACCACCGTCGACGCCGGCACGCGTGTCGCACGCTACGTTCTGCATGAGCTGCTCGGCAAGATCTACTCACCGCTCGGCAACCAGAAGTCCATCGCTGCCGGTATCCCCATCGCTGCTCTCGTAGTCTTCGCCTGGGGCTACCTCATCTACACCGGCAACATCTCCACCATCTGGCCGCTCTTCGGCACCGGCAACCAGCTCCTCGCCACCATCGCTCTCGCAGTCGTCAGTGTCTTCCTGGTCAATATGGGCCGCGCCCGTTATGCATTGCTCACAGCCATTCCCGCAGCGTTCGTCGGCATCACCACCATCACCGCCGGAGTGCTCTCCATCCGCAACATCTTCTGGCCGCTCACCGCCAACCCCGTCACCGCCGTGCAAGGCTGGCTCGACTCAGTCCTGATGACGCTCTTTCTCGCCGGCGTCGTCCTCGTCGCCATCGACGCAATCATGCGCGTGCTCAAAACGCTGCGCGGAGAACCGCTCCCCGCCGAATCCTGCGGCCCCGAGCAATCCCCCGTTAAGATGCGCTGCTGCTAGTTGTCTTCGCGGCTTCCACCCAAAATGCAACCGGGGGTGCGATTCACGCACCCCCT
>DATMUN010000271.1:0-3842 GCA_035563895.1 Occallatibacter sp.
GGGCTCGTAGAAGGAGTAGCGCGAGTCGGTATTGAGCATCTGCTCGGAGATCTCGCCGACGTAGCCGATGAGGTGGGCGGCGAAGCCATCACGCGGGTAGAGGCGGCGCTCCACGTCGATGGTTTCGAGCTCGGGGAGCTCGTTGCGGTGCGACTCGATGAAGGCGACCTCGTCGGGCGTGATCTCCTGCTTGATGGGGATGGGCTGGTAGCCGGGGGATTTGCGGTAGCGGTCCAGCGTGGCGCGGAGCTGATCGAGGTCGAGGTGGAGGCCCGTGGCGATGAGGGGCAGGTCGGCGTCGACGTTGCGGTTCTGCTCGCGGACGAGGAAGCAGGAGACGGAGGGGTAGTTGTCGACGATGAGGTGATTCTCGCGGTCGAAGAGCTTGCCTCGTGGGGCGAGCAGGGGAACCTTGCGGATGCGGTTCTGCTCGGCGAGTACACGGAAGGTGTCTGCGCCGAGGACCTGGAGACGCCACAGGCCGGCGGCCAGCGCCAGCATCATCAGCAGAATGCCGTATTGCACCGCTGTGAGCTTGCCGCCGGAGATTTTTTCGCCACGGATTGCCTTGTCCAGATACATCGGGCCGCGTATTTAGGATACAGAGTTTCGGCGGGGTGCGTTGCGTGGTGGAAGGCTGAGGGGCCTTGGAATTTTTGATCCGCGGGATACGAGCGATACTGCTTTCCCACCCATCCCCGCAAAAACGCGTGGATGGATGGGGCACACTCGGCGTTTAGGGCCTGGGCGTGGCTTTGGCGGCGTGGGCCCAAACCCATGCGCTGGCATCGGATGGGTTGGCGGGGTCGCGCAGGATGAGCAGCAGGGTGTTTTCAGGCCCAGCGCACTGGCGGCGAATGAGCGCATGGGCCGAGCCGCCTGCACCGAACTCGGTATCGATCTCGAAGACGGCGGGAACGTTGTCCAGCTGTAACGCGCCGCCGTGGAAGTCGGCGGTAACTTCGTGGAGTTGCCCTCCGGCGAAGGTGGCGTGGCCTTCGGGCGTGACTTCTATGTCGTAGGCGGGGAAGTGCGCGGGGTCGATGGCGAGATCAACGGCAGTTTGAAAGCCGCGGGTGATAGGCGTAAGCGAGTTGCCGAGCACGACGCGGAAGGTGACCTTGCAGCTGTCCGGCGGGATGTTGTCGATGGGCAGGTTGGCCTGGGGGTAGCCAGCGGCGTGGCCTGTGATGAAACGCGTGCGCAGGTCGTCTGGCGAGGCGGAGGTGTTGCAGGCTCCGGGTACGGCGAAGGCGTCGGCAGGCGGTGTGGTGCGGTCGAGCGAGACGAGCTCGACGATGGTGGTGGGGCTGGCGCCGGGTGCGGTTTCGACGGCTCTGAGCAGCAGGTTGGTGGCGGCGTCGAACCAGGCGCGCACGGTGCCGCCGGAGGCCGCGGGGCCTTCCATGACGTTCGTGTTTACGCCGCGCAGGATCTCATTGCCTGCGAAGTGCGTGTCCATGCCGTTGAAGATGGAGGAGGCGAAGGGGTCGCCCCAGTCGCCGGAGATGGCGGCGCTCACGCAGTTTCCGGCGGCGCTGGGCGGCGTCCAGGTGAGACGGGTCTGCTGGTCGAGATCGTAGAAGGTACGCGTGCGCGCGCCGCCTGACATGGCGCGATCGACGACGACGCGCGACTCGTTGCGCTGGATGGTGATGGTGAAGGTGGGACCGAAGCGGGCGTCGGTGTAGACGGCGCGGTACATCTTCGGCGCGTCCTGCATGGGGATGATGGTCTCGGTGACCGGGGGTGGCTCGTTCTTCTTCGGCGGCTGCGCGGGCTTCTGCTTGTCCTTGGCGTCTTTGGATGCGTCCTGCGTTTTGTCCTGGGGCTTGGCGTCGGCGGCAGGCGTTTGCGGCGTGTTCTGCGCAGCCGCGGGCAGCAGGGTGCAGGCGATTAGAGCGCAGGCGAACGCACGGAGCATGGGGTCAGGTCCCTTTCTGCACGGGCCGAAGACGGATGGGCCGCGACGGGTCCATGATAGCGCCGGGCGTGGTGAAGTTTGCGCGGAAGACGGAATCGCGCTGGGTACGGCGGTTTGGGGTTTTTCGCTCTGGTATCCTGATAAGTTTTCCTGAAGGAAGGGTTGCTGCATGCCGGAACACAGAGGCCGTAAACATCACCAGGACCGCGTGGCAGAGGCGCTGCGCGAGGAGATCGGCGCCATGATCGAGGGCGAGCTCTCCGATTCACGCATTGCGTTCTGCTACGTGAGCGAGGTGGTGCTGAACCCGGGCGGAAAGTCGGCGCGGGTGTACGTGGCCGTGAATGAGAGTGTGGCCGACATCGACAAGGCCGAGGCGGATACAATTGCCGGTCTGGAAGCCGCGAAGGGCTACATTCGCTATGAGCTGAAGGAGCGGATGGGCGTGCGGCACGTTCCGGAACTGAGTTTCCACGCCGACCGCTCAGGGCGGTTCCAGGCGCGCATTGAGGAGTTGATGGAGCGGTCGCGGAAGCGGCAAAAGGCTCCGGTCGAGTAGAGGCGCATGGATCCACTCACGCCCGCAGCCATCGAACACACATCGTCCGCAGAGGCGATTGCGGCCGTCCTGAAGGTGATTCGGGAGGGTGAGCGGTTCCTTGTGTGTTCGCACTCGCGGCCGGATGGCGATGCAGTGGGCAGTGTGTTGGCGATGGGGATGCTGCTCGAAGAGATGGGCAAGCGCGTGGACATGGTTACGGCGGATCGTGTGCCCGCGGTGTATCGCGCGCTGCCGTGGGCCAACCGGCTGCGCACGGCGATGCGCGTACACGGACCGTACGACGCGGCGATTCTGTTGGAGTGCGACTGCACGGAGCGCACGCGGCTGCGCGGGTTGGAGGCGTTCCCGATCGTCAACATCGACCACCATGCGAGCGGACGGCTGTGGGGCCAGGTGAACTGGATTGACCGCGAGGCGGCGAGCGTGGGACAGCTGGTGCACAAGCTGGTGAAGGCCGCGGGCGGTACGGTGACGCGGGAGATGGCGACGTGCCTCTACACGACGCTGCTGACCGATACGGGCGGCTTTCTGTTCGGCACGCTGCGGGCTTCGACCTTTGCGCTGGCGCAGGAACTGGTGGAGGCTGGGGCGAATCCGACCAAGATCGCGCTTGATACGTACTTCACAGCGCCCGCATCGAAGCTGCTGCTGCTGGGCGCGGCGCTGAACACGCTGCATCGCGAGGGTCGGCTTTCGTGGCTCTGGATCACGCAGAAGGAGATGGTGCGCACGTGCGCGGCGGAAGAGGACTGCGAGGGCATTGTGAATTACGCGCTCTCAGTGGAAGGCGTGGAGGCTGCGGTGTTTCTGCGCGAGTTGCCTGAGGGGCGGATTCGTTTGAGCCTGCGCAGCAAGGGGCGCGTGAATGTGGCGTCGCTGGCGGAGAGACTGGGCGGCGGAGGCCACGAGAACGCAGCAGGTTGCACGCTGGACGGGCCACTGGAGCGAGCGCTTGAGGAGATTCTCGCCGTGTTGCGGCCGGAGGTAGCGCATCTGGCGGCCACACACTCTGGAGTTCAGGGCTGATCTGATAGCCTTGTGCCTATCCGGCGTGGAAGAGGATTGATCCGCGCCGTCTTGAGACGAGTTGTTTTGGCGCCGTTCCGCAGGAGTTCCCCGGCTCCCGCTGGAAGGCCGTGATGGTGCACTGCGCACCCTGTTGGAGAACCGGTGGAAGTGGAGAGAAAGCTGGAGCCCGCAGTTCCCGATGCGCCGAAACGCTCGCGCTGGCAGTTGCCGAGCGGACCTGTTTTGCGAGAGGGCGCGTTCTTCGCCATCTGTGCGGTGTTCTTCATCATCTATGGCGTGACGCCGCTGCTGGGCGGCGCAGGCATGGGGCTGGTGGGTGCGGACGAG
>DATMUN010000272.1:0-2663 GCA_035563895.1 Occallatibacter sp.
GAGGCTGCACGGCCAGCCGGGGTGCATGCTTTGGGTTCGAACCTGCTTCAGCCTGGATAAGAACAGCGGTTGCACGCGTGTACAGGCGGCGCTGGCTGTCGAGCAAAGAGATCACCATTGGAAGGGCGACTACGCGGCCGCAAACAGGTGTTGCAGCAGGCTGATCGGGCACCGCGCAGACAGGGATGAGCGAGCCATTGGTCTGCGATAGATACGGCGAGTAGGCCAGCTTCCATGCGCGTTGCGCCTCGAATGTGGTGTGCGGTTCCATCAGCCCTCTTCGGCCGCATGTGAAGCCGCTAGCCTATGAGGAGTATCGGAAACGAGGAGGCGGCATGCTAGCGCAATGCGCCTGATGGCGACGGCGATGGTGCAGGATGGAACGAGATTCCTGTTTTAGTCCACTTGCCCGACGAGGATGCGGGGGCGGAAGATGCGCAGTGCGGCGTAGACGAGGAGTTGCAGTACGAAGGCGCCGCAGCAGTCGAGGATGACGTCGCTGAAGAGGCCGGTGCGGTTGGGCAGAAAGGTCTGGTGGATCTCGTCGGAGCTGGCGATGAGCGCGGTGCCTATAATGGCGAGGAACGAGCTGCGCAGGAAGCTCCAGCGGTCGAAGGTCATCCAGAGGGCGCGCAACCACGTGACGCCGACGAGGCCGTAGCCGATGAAGTGGCCGGTCTTGCGGAGGAAGTGATGGATGCTGCCCCAGCGCCAGTCGGGCACGGGGCCGAAGACGTGCTCGAAGAACCAGCGCAGAGGCGCGGAGGTGTGCTCGCTGCCGAAGGCTGGGGTGGACTCGGCGGCGATGACCAGCACAGCGAGCAGCACAGGGAGCCAGGCATTCACCCAATATCCGAACGTGCGACGCGGTGTGGAGAGCCGGCTCAAGCGATCAGCCTTTCTGCGGTGACACTTTTGTTAAGCCGTATGAGCCGGCACTTTGCGGTGCCGGCTACATACGGTAGATGCTTTGGTTGTTGGACGTTGCGAGTGAAGTGCCGCGTCGTTACTCGACGTGGTAGTTCGGTGCTTCGCGGGTGATGATGACGTCGTGGACGTGGCTCTCGCGGAGGCCCGCACCGGAGATGCGGACGAACTGCGCCTTTTGCTGGAGCTCATCGATGGTGGAGCAGCCGACGTAACCCATGCCGCTGCGCAGGCCGCCGACGAGCTGGTAGACCATGGCCTCGAGCGGTCCGCGATAGGGTACGCGGCCCTCGATGCCCTCGGGCACGAACTTGGCGAGGCGATTCTGCCCGTTGCGCTCGCGCTGGACGACGCCCTGGCTGCCGGACTGCGCGGCCTCGAGATCGGCAGTGGACTGGAAGTAGCGCTCGCCAGAGCCCTGGCTCATGGCGGAGAGCGAGCCCATGCCGCGATAGCTCTTGAAGCTGCGGCCCTGGTAGAGGATGGTTTCGCCCGGGCTCTCGTCCACACCGGCGAAGAGCGAGCCGATCATGACGGAGCTGGCGCCTGCGGCGATAGCTTTGGTGATCTCGCCGGAGTACTTGATGCCGCCGTCGGCGATGACGGGGATGTCACGCTCCCGTGCGGCGCGGGAGGCGTCGGCGATGGCGGTGATTTGCGGCATACCTGCGCCGGTGACCATGCGGGTGGTGCAGATGGAGCCGGGGCCGATGCCGACCTTGATGGCGTCTGCGCCCGCGTCGATGAGGGCGAGTGCGCCCTCGTAAGTAGCGACGTTGCCGGCGAGCAGGCCGACGTTGGGGAAGGCCTTCTTGACTTCGCTGACGGCTTCGAGGACGCGCGTGGAGTGGCCGTGCGCGGAGTCGATGGCGAGCACGTCGGCGCGGGCCTTGACGAGCTCGGCGGCGCGCTCGAGGAAGTCACCCGTAGCGCCGATGGCGCCACCGACGCGGAGGCGGCCCTGATCGTCTTTGCAGGCGTTAGGGTACTTGAGCTTTTTCTGGATGTCCTTGACGGTGATGAGGCCCTTGAGCTCGTACTGGTCGTTGACGACAAGGAGCTTTTCGACGCGGTGCTGATGGAGGATGAGCTCGGCGTCCTCAAGGGTGGTGCCGACGGGGACCGTGATGAGGTTCTCCTTGGTCATCACGTCGCCGACGGGAATGTCGGTGCGGGTCTCGAAGCGAAGGTCGCGGTTGGTGAGGATGCCGACGAGCCTGGTGCCGCGGGTGACGGGGACGCCGGAGATCTTGTAGCGGCGCATGACTTCGAGCGCGTCGGAGATGAGCTGGTCGGGCTCGATGGTGACAGGGTCGACGATCATGCCGCTCTCAGAGCGCTTGACCTTGTCGATTTCGCCAGCCTGGGCCTCGATGGAAAGATTGCGGTGGACGATGCCGAGACCGCCGAGCTGGGCCATGGCAATGGCCATGCGGGACTCGGTGACGGTGTCCATGGCGGCGGAGAGGAGCGGGGTGTTCAGCGTGATGGCGCGTGTGAGCTGCGTCTGCGTGCTGACGGTGGCAGGTACCACGTCGCTGTAAGAGGGCACCAGCAACACGTCATCGAAGGTCAGGGCTTCAGGAAGGGTTTTGGCAAGCATAATGCGTCAATGCGCCTGGCGGCCGGGAATGGAAATCACCGGGACGGCAGGCGCGTATGACTATTGTAGCGGAGAGGGGCGGTCGGTGGTCGCGTTTCCCAGCGATCCTTCACCCGCTGAACCAGCAAGCCTC
>DATMUN010000273.1:0-9348 GCA_035563895.1 Occallatibacter sp.
GAGCTTGTCAGCGAATACGCCGGATGCCTCGGGAATGCTGACCTGCCTGACCTGCCACGACGGTAACTATGCTTCGACGGCGATGATGAAGAACAGGGTCTATGAGCAGCTTCCGTCGACCTATGGCACGAACAACAACATTCCGACGCTGCTGGGATCGGGTGTGTTGGGGAATTCTGCGTATCTGAGCCAGCATCCGATGGGCCTGAATGCGACAGTGAGTTGCGGAGGAGAGACGGACTGGGACTGCAGTGAAGTGAATGGGCAGATCCGCATGCAGGGTGCGCAGTCGAGCCGGTTCGTGAGCAACTACGGTTTCTTTGTAAAGCTGGGGAGCTACAACAATAAAGCTGTGGTGGTGTGCACGACGTGTCATGATCCACATTCGATGAACGTGGTGCGGGTATCGAGCAAAGTAAACTCCGGATTGCCGGCGGGAACCTATGCGACGATGTTCTTTTTGCGCGCTCCGTATAATCCGCGGGACACGAATCCGCAGTCGAACCAGACGGCGCAGTTCTGCCGGCAGTGCCATGCCGACAAATCGAACGAGATGAACGGGGGCACGGCGGGAACGGTATTCTAGAGTGGAAGGAAATGAAAAGGCCCCTGGGTCGGATGCGCGACGTCACGCATCCGACCCAGGGGCCTTTTCTTATTTGGTAAAGCGAGTGAGTGTGGTGCTGCGTGCTGCGCTCACGGTGGTTCCGCTGCCGCTGCCGGTGTGAGTGATGTTGTGGCAGACGAGGGTGCAGGAGTTGGTGGCACGGTTGTAGGAGACCGGAGAGGTGCCGTTCTGTGCGACGACGTTCATGTCGAAGTTGATGAGGCGCTCGCCGCTGAAGTTTGCGCTGGTGGCGCCCATGCCGTGCGCGGTGTGGCAGACGGAGCAGCTGAAACCGGCGTTGATGTGGGAGGCGTGCTCAGACCAGCTGGCGGAGCTGATGACCTGTGTCTGCAGGTCGTGGCACTTGGCGCACAGGGCATAGGTGCCGGTCGGGGTGAGGTCGGGATTCTGGTTCAGGTTGGTGATGGAGGTGCCGGGTGTTGCCGCCTGGCTGAGAATGTACTGACGCTCGAGGATGTGGGTCCACTTGGAACCATGCGGGCCGTTGGCTCCGGCACCGCCGAACTCGCGGTTGTCGTCGGAGTTGTGGCAGTCGGTGCAGAGGATCTGGGTACCCATGGCGCGGCCCGCGGTGACGCCGTCGATATTGAGCATGTTGGCGCGAAGACTGGGCTGTGCGAGCGCGCTGGAACGGGCGTGGAAGACCGGGTGGCTGGAGGTGGAGCTCGCGGCGAATTGGGGAATGAGATTGAGCTGATCGCCTGCGGAGATCGCACGGTTGGGGAAGTAGCCGTAGATAGGCATCACTTGTTTGCCGGAGCTGGTGCCGTGGCAGCGAAGGCAGTTCTCGTATTGATTAACTGCTGGAGTGAGGATGGTGGTTCCGTCGGAGGCGCTGATGCCGGCGATGTCCTTCTGCGAGATGCGAATGAGCGGGGCGTCAGGGAAGACGCTGATCTGCTGCGAACCGTGGGCGTTGTGGCAGTCGACGCAGGTGGCATGCCGGTTGTTGTTGAGCAGCGTGGTCTCAGAAGCGTCGTGCGGATTGGAAGAGCTGGGCAACGGGTGACCGACTTTGCCGGTGGCGTACTCCGCGAAGACATTGGTGTACTGGGCCAGGGGGGAGACGCTGGTACCGCCGTTGTGGCAGGCGATGCAGGCCTGCTCGTTGGCACCGCGCAGAATTTGCGAAGCGCCGCCCGCGTTGTGCGGGGTGTGGCATCCGATGCAGGCGGTTGTAGCGACGGTGGTGTAGTTGCCGACTCCGGCCTGCGGGGTGACCTTTGCGGAGGAGAGAGCATGCGCGCTGATGGACCAGTCGGCGAGCGGGTTGACCTGCGAGCTGCTGGTGCGTGCGGGATCGTGGCAGGCGAGGCAGAGCTGGCCGCTGGAACTGTCCTTGACGAGGAAGTTCGGCGAGAGCAGATCGGTGTTCTGCACGTGGGGATTGTGGCAGCTCATGCACTCGACGTTGCCTTTGATGAGCGATACGGCGCCAGTGGTGTCGGCGGTTTTGCCGGTGGTGGTGAGAGTCGAGACGAGATGAATGGCGTCTTTAAGCGGTGTGGCAAGACTGAACGGATGCGAGGTCTGCAGGTTGCTGCCGAAGACATCGGCGGTGTTCATGGAGCCGTGCGTGGTGACCTGCCCGTAGACGACAGTGGAACCGACGGCGACAGTGCCGTCGTGGCAGCTGAGGCACATGTTAGAGGATGAGCCGAGTGCCGGCTGCGTGGAGGTGTTCTTCTCGGTGGTGGTGGTGTAGTTGGTGTAAAGTTGCGTGGTCAGCTTCTGATTCCAGAGGCTGATGTTGAGGCCTGAGTGCGGCGCGTGGCAGTACGCGCACGCATCGGAGCGTGCACCCTGAATCGGCGAAGTTCCGGCGGGGCCCAGATTATGAGCGCCAAGCACATCAGTTGCCACCTGAGCAACGATGGGTGCAGCAGCGAGTAAGAAAGCGAGCATGACCACCCGCGCAAAGCGGCTCATGGGCGGACTCCTTTGGCGGGCGGCTTCAGTCCGACATATTGGAAGACCTGCACGCGGTGATTGAACGAGTCCACGACAAAAACGTGGTCGCTGTGATCGATAAAAATCCCGGTGGGGATTTGAAACTGTCCGGCGTGGGTGCCCTGCTCACCGAAGTAGTAGAGCAATTGACCCTGGCGGTTGAACACCTGCACCATGCCGCGCTGTGCATCGACCACATAGAGGTCGCCTTCGGAGTCGACGCTGACGGCTTTGGGGCGGAACATGGCGCTTGCGGCGTCGCCGAGCTGCCCAATGGAGAACTGGAAGTTGCCGGAGCGATCGAATGCCTGGACGCGGAAGTTCATGGCGTCAACGACGAGGAGGTTGGGGCCGTCAATGCGGAGTTCGGTGGGCAGATTGAACTCGCCAGGGGCGCTGCCGGATTTGCCGAAGGTCTGCAATATGGCGCCCTGCATGTCGAGGATGAAGACCTCGTCGCGCAGGGTGTCTGTGACGTAGATGCGTCCGGCTGCGGAGTCAACGGCGATGCCGGTGGGGCGCTTGAAGTAGCCCTCGCCGCCCTTGATCTTGCCGATGGTGCGGAGCAACTTGCCGTTCGAATCGAAGACGAAGACCAGACCCGCCTCGGAATCGGTGACGTATATGTTGTCCTGGGCGTCGACGGCCACGCATTGAGGAGCACGCATGTTGCCGCTGGCTTTACCGTTGTGCTCGAGGAACTTGTACTTACGCTGGGCGTAGTCAAAGATGTGGATGCCCTGAACGCCGGGGTCAGTGATGATGAGGCGGCCGCGGGAGTCTGCGGCAATGCTATAGGGGCGGACCAGGAAATGGTAGTCGGGTGCGCCGGCGACGATATCGACGAATTTGGTCCAGAAGCCGTGGGTGTTGCGGACTTCAGACTCGGAGCGGAATGCGCGCTCAAACGAAAGGGACCGGCCGCCATCGAGCGAGAGGACCCATTGCTCCGGGACGACCGCCGCAGAGCGGGATTTCGGAGTCGCCTGGAGCGGCAGGATCGCGGAACAACAGACGAGCAACAGCGCCACCGCGCGTCGCCGCCCCGCGCGAGTTAGAAGAAATTGAACCAACGCGATATCCCAAAGTAGTACGAAGAAACAACCTCTGGAGCGGTTCCTGAATTGGAAAACCCTTGTTCCAACCTTGCATATCCGCTCGTAAAATACAACTTCCTAACCTGATATTGAACCAGTGAATTGAACTGCTTGCTCTCGTTGGCAGACGAAGAGTTCGAACTGGTGGTGTTACTGTTCGAACGTCCGTAATCAGCCCCAATGATGAGCTTCTTGATGGGGGTGCTGGAGACACCGAAAGAGTATCCCGTACCACCGTAGAGGCTGGCGAGGCTGGAAACGGTGGGCGAGGTGACGCCTGAGAGGCCTGCGCTGGTAACGATTGCTTCGCCGCTGGAGTGCGAATAAGTTCCGTTGGCGGTGAGCCATTTGCCATAGCCGAAGGTGGCGTTGTAGGTTTGGCCGCTGCTGCCCGTTCCGGCGGTCTGCGTAAGGGCCGTTCGCGATCCGCTTGCACCCATACCGACGAAGAACAGACCCCAACGGCGGCGGCCGTTGAACGAGTAGTTATAGAACGAGTTCATGTAGGTGACGAGCAGTGTCTGTACGTTTTGCGCGTAGCCCGCGGATTCGGTAATGTGCCAGCCGAACGCCTCTGCGGAGTAGTTCTGATTCACGGAGAAACTGAGGGAGTCAGACCCGGTGTTGTCTGAGGAGTTGGCTGCGGCGGATACGGCAGAGTTGAATGATCCGTTGAGGAAACGATGGGCAAACGAGGCACTTCCGCCATATGTGGTGACACCGTAGTCGGTGCTCTCATACGTCTGGGTGCGACGCTCGACGTAACCGGAGGTCTGCACGTAGATGGTCGGCGTGTAGGTGGCAACTGCCATCACGTCCAGCGAATTTGAGGTCTGTTTGGCGTTGGAGGTGACGACGCCGCCAGAAGAGATGATGGTCTCGATCAGCTGACCGGCAAGGTTGTCGGAGTAGTTCGTATTGAAGGAAACGGTGACCTTCTGCGAGGGATGGAGCGCAGCCAGTGCAGAAACCAGGTTGAGAGTGCCGGAGGTGTTCGTGCCTTCATACGAGGTGTTCCAGGTGGTGTGGTTATACGAAGCTGAAGCAGAACCATGCAGCGGCAGAGGATGGATGACATTGAAGCCGAATCCGCGATTATCGGAACTTACCTTGCCGCTTGCGGTGCCTGTGACAACCTCGGGAAGAACGGAGTGGCCGTTTCCGTCGTTGAAGAAGGCGGTCAATCCGAACCCGGCGAGGGTGTAACCGGAATGCACATTGAGCGAGCGAAAGTTGGTGTTTCCGCTGTTTGTAGAGCCATAGACGGTGTAATCGCTCGAACCCATTTGATAGCCGACAGACAAGCTGGGCATATCGGTCAGGTTCTCGGCCCAGGTGATGCCAAAGGTGTCGCTGTTGCCGTGGGTAACGTAGTTGGCCGAGCCGGGGACTGCGTAATTTCCGTCGGAGTCATACGTCTTGGAGTAGCTGACCGAACCCGGAAACTTGCTGCCGCCGAAGATGTTGGACGCGAAGGCGACGCCGCTGGCAGAGGAGATGGACTGGAAGTTCGAATTGGCGCGCGACTGGTTGAGAAAGACAGTGGCGTTGTAGGTCAGGAAGTTGGGGTTGTAATACGCACCGGTGAAGGTCCCAGTGCCGCCAACCGACCAGTTATGGGTCGAATTGGAGAGATTGGAGAAGGTTGCGCTGTACCCGCTGGCCAGATTGCCGCTGGCGGTTGTGGAGAGGTCGCCAAAATGAAGCTGCGCAGATGCAGGCCGTCCCGGCGCGAACATCAACGCCGCGAGGAGACCTGCGGTTTGCAAAAACGCGGTAATGCCAAACCGGCGTTCGGACTGGGATGAATTAGGCCGCATGGGGATGATGAATTCAGTGTTACCTGTGAACGACCTTGCCCAGGGGGACAAATCAGGGCGCCTTCCACGAAGATCTACAGCATCTCGATCTTCGCGTCTTTCCTCAACTTCTGGTCCAGCGTGCTGCGGAGCTGATTGGTCTTGCTCTCATGAAGCTCCTTTGTCAGTTGTGCCTGGACGTTTGCAAACTTCTCCTTGCCTGAGGGTGCGTGCTCCTGCAGGTGGAGGATAGTAAATGCCTGGTCGACCTGGATGATACTGGTTATCGCGCCGGGCTGCAGTGACTGCAGAGCCTTTTTCACCTGCATGGGCAACTGGTCCGCAGGGACCGGTTTGTGCTGGCCCAGGACCACGCGATAGTCATCGTCCGACATCTTCTCAGCCAGAGCTCCGAACTGCCGGGAGGTCTTTGACTGTTGCGCCTGGGCATAAGCCTTCTCGGCCCGCTTGCGGCCTTCGGCGATCTGTGCGGCGGAAGCGTGTTCCGGCGGAATGATCGAGATGCTCTGGAAGGTATAGGTCTCCGGGCGAGTGAAGCGCGCGGAGTTCTTTTCGTAGTAGGCGCGGACTTCAGCTGGAGTGACGCCGCTCTTGCTGTCCACCTCGGTCTTGAGGAGCGCCTCGATCAGGAGCGAGCGGCGGACCTTCTCAAGAAACAGGTCGCGAGAGCCCTGGAAATCGCTCTGAAGGAATGCGTTGAACTCGGCTGGGGAAGTGAACTGCTTGCGGAACTGGGCTTCTGCGCTCTGCATGCGCGCCGGCGCAACTGTCATCTTGCGGCGCTGGGCCTCCTGGTAGACGAGCTCCTCGAAGATCAGCATCTTCATGGCGCCCTCGCGAATTTGCGGTGCCATGTCTTTGGGGATGCCATTGTGCTGGCGGGCGTAAGGGAAGATTGCGTATTCCTCGCGAACGAGGTCAGCTTCAGTAAGGACGGATCCGTTGACACGGGCGACGGGCTTACTGGTGGGCTTAAGAACAGTCACAGAGGAGGATTTAGGCGCCTGCTGCGGCGGAACGGTACGCGCATGGGAAGCCACCTGTGCATTCACTGCTGCTGAGAGCAGAAAGAGAGCGCAGATGGAAGAGGTGCGGTTCATGAAAATCACATCCTTAGTAAAAAATAGGGGGAGGGATCATACCCCCTCCCCCCGTTTGTGCCAAACAAGATTAGAAGGTGGTGCCAGCGGTGCTGTTGTTCATTTCGTTGGCTTCTGCACCATGGCACTGGCGGCAGAACTGCGCAGCCTCGTTGCTGGTGGTGCTGGTGGGGTTGTAAGGTGCGCGCAGGAAGAACATGGTCTGGTAGTAGCCAGCCGTCATGCCCGAGTTCGAAGCGGTCACCTTGACCACGTTCATCACGTGCTGGTTGTGGCAGGTGGTGCACAGAACGATCGGGGTGTTGCTATTGAGGACGCCGGGGCGGACGAAGAAGCCGTAGTTGGTCTTGAACTTCGCCGAAGCCGTGCCGGTCATCTGGACTGCGCCAGCTGAGCTGATGGTGCAATCCCAATCATAGGTGCCACCGCAGCTCATACCGGCGTTGGTGCCTACCGGGTGATCGTTGAGATAGTTGCCCGTGCCCGTTCCGTCGTTGCCGAGCAGCGTCGGAACGGTGTTGAAGGTGCCGTAGGTGGAAGGCAGGGTCTCATAGACCTGGTTCTTCATCATGGCGCCAGTGGCGTAGTTGCCATCGTGGCAGGAGAGGCACATCAGAACACCCGAGACGTCGGGAGCGCCAGAGGTCAGGCTGGTCGGCAGAACCTCGGTGTAGGTGCCGTGTTCGCTCTGTCCGGTGATGATGGTCTGGCCGTACAGGCTGCCGAGGTCCTCGCCCCAGAGAGCGATGTTGCCGGCAGTGGCATCGGCGGTCTTGGCGTTGCCGTTGCCGTACACGCCGCTGTGCGGTGCGTGGCAGGCGGAACAGCCGCGGCCGTAGTTAAGGTGGGCGCCGAGAACGTCAGTTGCCGGCGCATATCCGGGTCCTGCGACCGCGAAGGTAGCAGAAGCCAGGAACGCAAGCGCGATAAGAGAAAGGCGTTTCATATTTTTGTCAAAGCCTCCTGGTGCACACTCAGTACTGCTTTCCGGCGGCGCATTGCGCCGTCCGGATGCTGCTATGGGGTTTCGGCTGCCGGGCGGTGGAAATTAAAAAATACTTCAAAAACCACTGAAGTGTCTCCTAAATCCGCCGATACAACGAACCGGGACAGTAGCCGAGTGCACCACCGAACTGACGGGCAACCGGGCACAGTCACTCTTGGTGAAATGCCCCACACCAACGCTGCTATGTGAACATTGGCAGAACTTAATTAGATGTGATTTCTGTCACGCGTCTGGGGCGTTCTGTGGGGCTGTCTAGATTCTTGCGTGATACGAATCACACAGTATGATTCTCCTGCGTGTTTCACTGATCCAAGTTAACCCGTAGTGTGTAGCGAAACAGGGCGTTTAGGGGCTTTTCGCTGCTCATGTGGCGATGGAAAAGCGAAGGTTTGCGCGAGGCAGGAGCAAAGGTAATGAGTAAGGTAGTGACTACAATTCAGCCCGAAAGTACCTTGCTACGGCCCGGGTATGTGTATGGAATGGCGGTGCTCTGTCTGGCTGCGGGCTTGGGAATTGGCTACGTGTTTCATGACTCGCAGGCCAAGGCGCCAGCGTCACAGACGCAGGCCCAGTCTCCGCACGGAGCGGGTGGCCACATGCACAGCCTGGAAGAGCTGAAGCAGATGGCCGAAAAGCAGATTGCTCCGCTGAAGGTGCAGCTGAAAGCGGATCCGAATAATACTGCCTTGTTGCTCAAGGTGGGGGCTATCTACCACGCGACGCACCAGTTCAAGGAAGCCGGCGAGTACTACGGCAAGGCCGCTCAGGTGGATCCGAAGAATCCGGCGATCCGTACGAAGCTGGCGTCGAGCCTGTTTCGCAGCGGCGATGCGGATGGTGCGATTCAGCAGCTGAACGACGCGCTGGTGTTTGCGCCGACGGATGCCAACACGCTGTTCAATCTGGGCGTGATCAAGTTTGAGGCCAAGCAGGATGCCAAGGGCGCGGTGGAGGCATGGCAGAAGCTGCTGAAGACGAATCCGCAACTGACCGCGAAGCAGAAGGAGCAAGTGAACCAGTTGCTGGCGGAAGCGGAGATGGATGTGAAGCAACAGCACGGCAAGCAGGGAGTGGGGACGAAATGACGGATAAGAAGCAACAGCTCTCAGGCTTGCAGTGGACACGGGAACGCGCGGCGTTGCTGGCGCTGGTTTGTCTGGCAGCGGGCATTGCGGGCGGCTGGTTTTTACGCGATGTGAAGAAGCCCGGAGCGCCGAAGCAGGCAGACGTTACGCAGAATGCGCAGAGCGCTCCACAGCAGCAGGCGGGCCTGAGCGCGCAGCAACTGAAGACGGCTGCCGACTCTCAGGCTGCTCCGATGCTGGAGCAGTTGAAGCTGCACCCCACGGATGCGACGCTGCTGACGAACATTGGCAATGTGTACTACGACGCGCAGCAGTACCAGGCGGCGGTGGACTACTACGGACGTGCGCTGCAGTTGACGCCTGCTGATGCGGCGGTGCGCACGGATATGGGCACGGCGTATTGGTACATGGGCAACGCAGATGCTGCGCTGGCGGAGTTCGAAAAGGCGCTGGGGTATGCGCCGAACAATCCGAACACGCTGTTTAACCGCGGGCTGGTGAAGTGGCGCGGGAAGCATGACACGGCGGGCGCGATTGCGGATTGGCAGAAGCTGCTTGCTACGTCGCCTAACTATGAAGGCCGCGGGCAGGTGGAGCAGATGCTGAATGAAGTGAAGCAGCAGGCGGCTGCGAAGCCGGGCGCGTAAGTTGCTGGGCGGGGG
>DATMUN010000274.1:0-11244 GCA_035563895.1 Occallatibacter sp.
AGAAGCCCGCCCAGTGTCGGGTAGCGGCTGCCGTAGAAGATGAGCGCGTAATAGCGGACGGAGATGCTGAGTGGTCCGCCCACACCCAGCGAGAGGGCCAGCAAGAAAACAATAGCGAGCAGACCGACTAGCACGGCCAGCGCCGCCGACGCCTTGATGAGTGTTGCCAGAACCACGCCGACAATAATTGCGGGGATCAGGAGCGCAAACACAACGCCCATAATCACTGCGACCGGCAGCACCATCCGTAGAAGAGCGTAGAGTAGAAACGCGCCCTTTTCGCGTAAGACTGCATTCAGCGCGGCTCGGAAGGCCTCACCGGCCGTCGCATCATCCAGCGCCATGTGCGGCAGCATCAGATCGCGCAGAAAGATGGTGATGGCCACTGCCGCGCAGATGATGAGAAGAAGAACCGGAATGAGCGGTAAGAACACGGCGAGGAACGAGGGTACGTCGAAGTTGTTGCCTTGTGAGGCCTGGGCGAAGCGAATGAACCCGAAGACGAAGGGTATGGCGATCGCCACAATTGCCGCGAGAAACACAAACCCAACGATGATGGTGAGCCAGAAGTAGCGGCCTGCCTGTTCGCGATACATGTTCCAGCCGGGCTTGATTTCGGTGGTGTCGAATACCAGACAGTGGAAGAGCGCGAATCGCAACCGCACAATCACGTAAGCGATGAGCAGGCCAATCAGCAAAGCGCCCAGGATGACGCCCACGATCACCGCAATCAGGTCGGGTGATAAGTGGAAGTGCGGCTGGATGTGCGGCAGCGAAGGCGGCGCGTTGCTGTGCGTCCTGTTGTTGGGCCACGAGGAGTTGAAGTTGCCTGAGTAGCCCTCGGTGAGGACGGCGATAAACGAGAGCTTCAGAAATGTGGTGAGCCTAAACGGGCGAAAGAGCAGGTCGCGCATACGCTGTACGGCAGGCGCAATGGCGTCAGCGGCAGAGATCGGTCGCATGTGTGCACGTCCAGTGCAGCGCCAGCGTAACACACGTGCTCGAAATTCCGATGTGCGACCGAGTTATGCCGGAGTTACAGCGGAGCCTTGCTCGGCCAGCCACGCATCGAAGGCGGTAAGCGCGCGCTCGCACTGGATGCGATGACGCTCCTTCTTGTCGCGGATCTTTTTGCGCAACTCTTCCTCAAGCGGTTCAAGCAGGTCGAAGGTGATGTTTGCCGGCTGGAAGTCTTCGGCATCGGCGTGCGTCAGGTAGTGGATCAGTGATCCGATCCCCGTGCCTCGCGGAACCGGTGCGGGTTCGCGCCCATGCGCGAGAGCTGCCGCGTAGATTCCAGCCAGCAGGCCCGTAGCCATTGACTCGGTGTAGCCCTCGACACCGGAAAGCTGTCCAGCGAAGAGAATGGATGGCTGCGCCTTGAGACGCAGCCTGTCGTCGAGCAGCGCCGGAGCGCAGATGTAGGTGTTGCGATGAATCTGGCCGTAGCGCAGGAACTTCGCATTCTCAAGCCCCGGAATCAGCCGCAGCACGCGCGCCTGCTCGCCCCACTTCAGGTGGTTTTGAAAGCCAACCAGGTTGTAGCTGGAGGCGCGCGCATTCTCCATGCGCAGCTGCACCACGGACCACGGCGTCTTGCCGGTGCGCGGATCGCGCAGGCCTACGGGCTTCATGGGGCCGAAGCGCAGCGTGTCACGCCCGCGCCGTGCCAGCACTTCGATGGGCAGGCAGCCCTCGAAGTACTCGAGCTTCTCCCACTCCTTGGCCTCGGCGGCTTCGGCGGCCAGGAGCGCATCGAGAAAGCGGTCATATTCTTCGCGCGTCATCGGGCAGTTGATGTAGTCGGCAGTACCCTTGTCCCAGCGCGCGGCAAAGTAGACGCGCTCCATATCGATCGAGTCGGCCTCGACGATGGGCGAGATGGAGTCGTAGAAGGCGAGGTGCTCGGCTCCGGTGATGCGCTGCAACTCCACGCTGAGCGCGGGCGAGGTGAGCGGCCCGGTGGCGAGGATTGTGAGCGTGTCTGCGGGTGTATCCAGCGAAGTCACTTCTTCGCGAACCACACGAATGCGCGGCTCGGCGGCAATCGCGTCGGCAATGCGCCGCGAAAACTCGATACGGTCCACGGCCAGCGCGTGCCCGGCGGGAACGGCTGTCTCATCGGCGATGCGCAGCAGCGCTGAACCAGCGCGCCGCATCTCCTGCTTCAGCAGCCATGGGGCGGTGTTGGGCGATTCGCTCTTGAGCGAGTTGGAGCAGACCAGTTCGCCGAATTCAGTCGTCTGGTGGGCGGGCGTCAGCCGCGGCTGGCCGTCGACGATGGCCCGCATCTCGTAGAGCTCCACATCGCAGCCCAGCCGTGCCGCCGTCAGCGCTGCCTCGGGGCCGGCGAGTCCTCCGCCAATCACGCGAACCTTCATTGCGTGGTCTCCAATCCGGCCAGCCGCAACAGGGCATCGCCGGTTACGCGCACATTGCGCCACTCGTCCAGAAAGTCTGCGCCCATGGCTTTGTAGAAGTCGATGGCGGGCTGGTTCCAGTCCAGCACCTCCCACTGCAGGCGCGGGCAGCCCTTCTCCACGGCAATGGCGGCCACCTGCTGCAGCAGTGCCTTGCCCACGCCGAGCCCGCGAAACTCCGGCAGCACGAACAAGTCTTCGAGGTAGAGCCCGGGCCGGCCGAGCCAGGTGGAGTAGTTGAAGAAGTAGAATGCAAATCCGGCTGGGCGGCTCTCCTGCTCGGCGATCAGACAGAAATAGAAGGGGTTGGGGCCGAATCCGTCGCGCAGCAGGTCTTCTTCCGTGGCCAGAACGGCGTCCGGTTCGCGCTCGTATTCAGCCAGAGCCCGGATAAATGCAAGGATTTGTGGAACATCGGCACGCACTGCTGGCCGGATCAAAATGCCCATAAAAGTATTGTAGGGTGTGATCCATACCACATGGTGTGGGCAACTTTTCGCTCTACCATGGTATTAATCCCCGCATACGCGCCTGTGTCCCGGTCTTGTGCTGGGCCAACGGAAGGATTTACCTTGGGCTGTGCTGCCTGCTGCGTATCCGCCCGCGCGGTTTGTCCGTTGCCGGGTGCAGAAACTTGCAAGTGCATGACGCGTCAGCGCGCATCAAATGCCGCGGCGCAGGGTCCAAGAGTTTGAGATTTGACGGAGTAAACGGGCGGCGCCGATCGTCCCGGCTCCCAAGGAGAATCACGATGAAACGCAACCTTCTTCTTTCGCTGGGCGTGTTGGCTTTCGCCCTCGCACCAGTGGTGGCTCAGCAGCCGGCGGCTCCCAATTCCGCAGCGCCAGTTAAGGTGCATGGCCACATTACCAATCCGACGGGCGCGCCGCAGAGTGGCGGCAACGTCACCTTCCTTGAAGTAACGCGTGCCTCGCAGGGCCCGGGCCTGCCTCCGCAGACCGCCGAGCGCGGCGTGTTCACCGTCGACGCCCAGGGCAACTACACCGGCGAAGTGCCTCCCGGAGCCTATACCGTCGTCTATCGCGGCACCGAGATGGCCAAGGACAAGGAAGCCGACCGCGTGGACGACATCAAGGTTGTAGCCGGTGCGGACAATGAAGCCAACGACGACATGTCCCGCCAGGCCTACATCGACAAGCTGCCCGAGGAAGAGAAGAAGCAGCTTGAAGAGCTTCGCAAGAAGAACTCCGAAGCCCTCAAGGCCAACGAAGTCATCAAGGCTCTGAACACTGACCTGAAGCAGGTGGCGCAGGATCTGAAGGATGCAGACGGTGCGCATGCGGCTGCTGCCCAGCAGCTTGGCGCGACCGCGGCCAAGGCTGACGTTGAGGCGAAGACCGCCGAGATCAAGTCCGCCAAGTACACCGACATCGAAACCATGATGTCCAAGGACACGCAAATGCGCCCGGCGGAGAGCGTGCTCTGGGCTTATCTGGGGCAGTCGCAGGCTGGCCTGAAGAAGTACGACGAGGCCGAGACGGCCTACAAGAAGGCGCTCGAGGTCGATGCCGCTGCCAAGAAGCAAAACCCCGCCGTGCAGGGAATGGCCAACTCCGGACTGGGCGAGATTTATGCCCGCACCGGTAAGGTTCCTGAGGCCAACACCGCCTATGATGCGGCTGTGAAGGCGAATCCGACCTCCGCCGGCATGTATCTCCGCAACCAGGCCGTGATCTTCTTCCAGCAGGGCAATGCCGATGCGCAGGTTGCAGCGGCAGACACCGCCATCAAGAACGATCCCAACGACGCGCTGCTCTACTACCTCAAGGGCCAGGGCCTGGTGGGTAAGGCCACCATCGACCCCAAGACCCAGCGCATCGTGCTGCCGGACGACTGCACCGCCGCCTACCAGAAGTATCTTGAGCTTGCGCCCACAGGCCCGTACGCGGGTGAAGTGCAGGGCATTCTGCAGCAGGCCGGGCAGAAGGTCAGCTCCAGCTACAAGGCAGGCAAAAAGTAGTTCCGTCAGTCTGTTATTCAGCCAGGGCGCATCTCTTGCGAGATGCGCCCTTTGCTTTTGCACGCGGGTCAACCCGGTTGCTACTCCACGTACAATCCAAGGCATGAACACGGACTTGCTCAGCTTCGTTCAAGCCGCGGAGATCGTTGCCGAGCACGCGCGCACCATCGCCGCGCAGGAGCGTTGTGTCGAGCATGTGCCGCTGGGCGAGGCTCGGGGGCGCGTTCTGGCAGAGCCCATCGTGGCCGACGAGGACCAGCCGCCCTTTCCCCGTTCCACGCGCGACGGCTATGCCTGTCGCACCGCAGAGGTCAACACGCACACCGCTCTGCCTCTCGTAGGAGCCACACGTGCCGGTGACCCGCTGCCGCCGCCGCTGCCGGCAGGCAGCATTCGCCAGATTATGACCGGTGCGCCTGTGCCCGAGGGAGCCGATGCCGTCGCCATGCTGGAGCACGTGGAGCACGAAGACGGCCGTGTTCGTCTGTCTTCGCTGCGCACGCTTGAGTCCGGCGAGAACATCGTCGCGTGCGCCGCGCAGGCCCACGCTGGCGCCGCGCTGCTGGCACCCGGTGTGCGCATTACTCCCGCGCAAATTGCGCTGGCCGCCTTATGCGGTTACGCTCGCGTCGCCGTGTACGCACGCCCCCGAGTGGCCATCCTGACCACCGGCGACGAACTCGTGCCAGTCGATGTTGTGCCGGAGCCGGGCAAGATCCGCAATTCGAACGCGCCCATGCTGGCCGCGCTTGTGGCCGCAGCTGGCGGCAAACCACTCGTGCTGCCCACAGCTGCGGATTCTGCCGAGGCTCTTGAGGCCGCTCTCAGTGCAGCTCTTAGCGTCGATCTGCTGCTCATCTCCGGCGGCGTCTCAGCGGGCACGCACGATCTCGTCGAGCCCGTGCTCGAGCGCCTCGGCGCGCGCTTCTTCTTCACAGGCGTCCGCATCCAACCGGGCAAGCCGCTGGTCTTCGGTGAACTGCCGCGCACCGGGAGCTTTGCCTTGCCGCTCTTCGGTCTGCCGGGCAACCCCATCTCATCGGCCGCCACCTTCCGCTTGTTCGCCGAACCCGTGCTGGCCGCACTTGCAGGTGCCGGCGACCGTGGGCCACACTTCGTCGCTGCGCAACTCTCAGCCCGCGTTAAAACCAAGCCGGGTCTTACGCGGTTTCTGCCTGCGCAGTGCAACTTTGCTTCGCCGGGTGAGGGATTGCCCGCAGTCGAGCTCGTGCCGTGGCACGGTTCGGGCGACCTTGCCGCCTTTGCACGGGCCAATTGCTTCCTCGTCGTGCCAGAGGACGTGGACGCGCTTCACCCCGGCACCGTCGTTCGAATTCTCGTCTTCTAAGGAGCTTCCCCGATGTCTGAATCCACTCCCGCCGCGCTCTCGCACTTCGATGAGGCAGGCCGCGCACGCATGGTCGATGTGAGCGATAAGATGGAAACCAAGCGCACCGCCACGGCATCGGCCTTCGTCGAGCTCTCGCCGTCGGTGCTGGCCGCGCTGCCAGAGAACCCCAAGGGCAACCCGCTCGAGATCGCGCGCTTCGCTGGCATCCAGGCGGCCAAGCGCACCTCAGAGCTGATCCCCATGTGCCACCCGCTCTCGCTCACATTTGCTGATGTGACCGCAGAGATTGTCTCCGGCGGCGTACGCATCACGGCCACCGCTGCTATCACCGGCCCCACTGGCGTCGAGATGGAGGCGCTGACCGCAGCCTCCGTTGCCGCACTCACCATCTACGACATGACCAAGGCCCTCGACAAGGGCATCGTGATCCGCGAGATCAAGCTAGAGTCAAAAACCGGCGGCAAGAGCGGTGATTTCCAGCGTGCGTGAGTGTCGTAACCGGTTAGCAGATCGTCAAGAGCCTGTCTGTGCGGACTAATCCGACTACCAGCTCTGAAATGCTCTCTTGGTGAGTGCTTTGGCGTGAGATCAACACCTGAACGCGGCGGCCTAAAGTTCATAGTTCAATAATCCGCACCATTGGACACTGGCCGACCTCTGACGGCCGATTCCCGAAAGGGCCATTCTCCGGGAACAAGACTTACGCTTCGCGATCTAAAACTTAGCCAAATGGATAATTGTCTTGACAGGGCGCGGGCGAGACGTAATAGTTAGCTTTATGGCTAACCTTGATCGCGTCTTTCATTCATTGGCAGATGGCACCCGCCGTGCGGTGATCACGCAACTCGCCAGTGGCCCGGCCAGTGTTGGGGATCTGGCGCAGCGTCATCGCATGGCGTTGCCTAGCTTCATGAAACATATCCGTGTTCTTGAGGCCAGCAAGATCGTGGTGTCTCGCAAGAGGGGCCGTGTCCGAATGTGCGAACTACGAGTTGATGCTCTAGCGTCAGCACAAACCTGGATCGAGAGGGAGCGCCGCATGTGGACGACTCGCCTGAACCAGCTCGATGCCTTTGTCGAAACTCTCGCCAAAAAGGAAAAATCCCATGGAAATAAATAACGAGCTCGATCTTCTACTTGAACGTGTTGTGAAGGCCAGCCCTGCGCAGCTATGGCGCGCATGGACCACGCCCGAGCTGCTTCAGCAGTGGTTCGCACCCAGACCCTACGGCGTTGCGAAGGCGGAACTCGACCTGGTGCCCGGTGGCGCATTCAATATCGTGATGCAGTCGCCGGAAGGGCAGGCTTTTCCGGAAAGGCCCGGCTGCATCCTCCTTGTCGAGCCGGAAAAGCGTCTCGTATGGACCGATAGTCTCGGCCCGCAATTCAGGCCGAACGCTGAAACCTTTATGACGGCCGACATTACGATGGAGCCGGTCGAGGGCGGTACTCGCTACCGTGCTCTGGTCCGACACAAAAATCCCGAGGATCGTGCGAAGCATGAGGCGATGGGGTTCCATCAAGGATGGGGAACTTGTCTCACACAATTGGACGAGCTGGCCGTCAACCTATAGCACTGATCGGCTCTCATCTCTTGCGCATCCCGCCGGATAGCTAAACCAGTCCGGCGGGATGCGCAAGAGGTGATAGCCCCGGGATGAGACGCGCAAAACCTAATTATTTAGTTTTTGCGCGTCTAATGGAGATGAGCAGGCGTTGTGGCCATCGATGCCGAACAGTTGCCGGCATTCCAGTCCCGAAGAGATCAGGTAACGACAGGCGGGCTCTGAGCCAGGAATCGCCGAAAGCGCCACAGGCTCTCGGTTCGCGCCAAATCGCCAACGCACTCGTCGGGGAGATCGTTACTGCAAAGTCGGCAAGTAATTTCGGATCGAGTTTCAACGCCAGATCTCATCGCTTCCTTCGCAGAATCCTTCTCATTCGCAGACAAACCCCTGCCTCGTGCGGTAGGATTCTTCTTCCGGCGGGTTTCGCCTGGAGGGAATCTTATGGACAGATCGATTGTCTTCGCTGTTTTGCTTGCATTCGCCACAGGCGCGTCCGCGCAGACGGCGGCCGTCTACACCACCACGCCGGACCTGAAGCAGGGGTTGGCGCCGGGAGCGAAGATTCACTTTACGGCCAAGGCAGCGGATGCCAACGTGCCGGTCATCAACGTGGATGCCAGCCAGCGCTTTCAGCAGATTGACGGCTTCGGCGCATCGCTCACGGACTCGGCTGCGTGGCTCTTCGCGAAGAAGCTGCCCGCGGCGCAGACCGATGCCGCTTTCGAACAGCTATTCAGCCGCAAAAAGGGCATCGGCATCAACATCCTGCGGCAGCCGGTGGGCTCATCGGATCTCGCGGTTACGTTCTACTCCTTCGATGATCTCTGCGAGCAGCAGAAGAAGGCATGCACCACGCCGCCGGGTGTGACCGATCCTGAACTGAAGCATTTCTCGCTTGCACACGATGAGGAGTACACCCTGCCGCTCCTGCGCAAGGCTCTCAAGGTGAACTCCGGCATCCACGTGATGCTCACGCCGTGGAGCGCGCCGGGATGGATGAAGACCTCCGGCACCATGCTCGGCTCCAACGATGCGACCAAGGAGATGTCGCATCTGCGCAAGGATGCCTACGGCCCCTATGCGCAGTATCTGGTGAAGACCATCGAGGGTTATCAGGCAGCGGGTGTGCCCGTCTGGGCGCTCAGCGTGGAGAACGAGCCGCTCTACGGCCCGCCCACTTACAGCGGCATGGTGATGGAGGCCGCCGAGCAGGCTGCGTTTTTTGGCGATGCGCTCGCGCCCGCGCTTGGGGCAGCCAAACTGCATCCGTTGGTGATGGCCTACGACCACAACTGGGATCGCCCGGACTACCCTGAGACGGTACTGAAAGATCCCAAGGCAGGAGCTCTCGCAGCGGGCACGGCATGGCATCACTACGGCGGCACGCCCGACGTGATGACAAAAAATCACGAGGAGTTTCCGCAGAAGGACCAGTGGGTGACCGAGTCGAGCGGCGGCACGTGGCAGACCGGCAATGTGCTGGCTGAGGAAGCTGGCGAGCTGATCGCCGTGACGCGCAACTGGGCAAAGGCCTACGTGCTGTGGGCGCTTGCTACCGATGAGAAACATGGCCCGTTCGTGGGCGGATGCGACACCTGCCGCGGGCTGGTTACGCTTGACCTGAGCAATCCTGAGAAGCCGGTGGTGAAGCCGGAGTTGGACTACTATGTGCTGGGCCACGCGAGCAAGTTCCTCGCTCCGGGCGCAGTGCGCATTGCCAGCGACGAGCCGAAGGATGCGAAGGTGAAGAACGTAGCCTTCCGCAATCCCGACGGCGCCATCGTGCTCTACACGCTCAATACCGGCACGGCTGATCAGCAGGTGCGGATCGCAGTGGGCGGTAAGTCGGCCGTGGGGACGATTCCGGCGGGTGGCATCGCGACGTTCGTGTGGAAGTAGTTCCTGCCGGTTTGCAGAGAATTTCAGCGTGCGGGCGCACAATCAAGACAGCAGAGCCTCCGGTCACCGCCGGAGGCTCTGCTTTTTCTGCATTCATGCAACCGCATCAGGGACTGTGAAACAGTGCAGCTTTACAAGCCGTTTTTTATCAAAACGATAGCCTTCCAAGTGTGCACAGTTTCACAGCAAAATACGTCGAAAAGCGCACTTATTGCGCCGGTTTTTGTGGCGGAGGCGGAGGGGGATCGTGGTGATCGTGATCGTGCTCGCTCTCAGGCGGCGCCTTGAAGGGCTCCGGGCCGAAGTGTCCGCGATGGCAGGTGCCGCAGGTGACGGGCGCGCCGGAGTTGTCGATCTTCGCTACATACTGCGTGTTGATCATCTCCACCATGCGCACCATCTGGCGCGCCGTGGCCTTCTCGGGTTTAGAGTCGTCGGCGAAGTTGAGCCGCGGCTTTCCATTGGGGGTCAGGTTTTTGGGGTCGGCAGCGTGGCACGAGCTGCACTCGGTGCCCAGTTCGGCCTCCCATTTTTCCATGATGTCGTGTACCTGCTCGCCGGTCAGGTTCTTGGGCAACACCTGCAGGTTGGTGGGCGCAGGATGCGGTCTGTGCGGCGGCGGTGCGTTTGGCGCAGGCTGCTGCGCTGAGAGAGACACTGAGGTGGCGACCGCCAGTGCGGCAGCCAGAATCCAAGGGGAAGTGCGGTTCAAGGGAAGCTTCCTCGCGGTTCGTGGAGATGAAGTGCTGTAGGTATGACGGTACTTCATCGCAGCCGGATGCGGCTACCCGTAAGCTTTTTTGGACCGGAGACGCACGCGTTTCCCGGTATGGCGTAACGCAGCGGCCAGTCAACGGCTTCGCGGATGCCGATGCGCGGCGTAATCATTGCCTCTGCTAGGCTTCCGCCGTCGTCGCGCACCTGTAGCGAAGATGACGCAATCGTCACGTCGAGCGCGTTATGCTCGGCACGCGTGAGCCCCATCGCCTGGCATAGTCTGCCCGGCCCTGAGGTCAACAACCGCGGCGCAGAGCCCGCAGGAAGACCGCGCTGTTTCGCCATCCGCTCCAGCCCCAGCACGGGCTCCAGCGCGCGTACCAGCACGCAGCCGGCCTGCCCCGCGACCTCGCAAGTCAGGTTCATGCAGAAGTACATGCCGTAGATAGCGTAGACGTAGGCGTGGCCTGCCGGACCAAACAGCACGGCATTGCGAGGCGTGGGGCCGCGAAAGGAGTGTGCAGCTGGATCGGGTGGAGTGTTGTGGGGGCCGAGATAGGCCTCCACTTCCACGATGCGCCCGGCCAGCACTCCCTCTGCTGCGCGATGCACCAGCAGTTTGCCAAGCAGGCGCGGAGCCACGCGGTCGGACGCGTCCTCAAAGAATGCCCGGTTGAGCAGCTTTCCGGGCAGTCTCACTTCTGCGCCTTGTTCCAGTCCTTCAGCAGGGTCAGCACCTCTTCGGCGTGGCCCTCGGGCTTCACCTTGGGGAAGATGTGGATCAGCTTCTGGTCCGGCCCGATCAGGAAGGTCGTCCGCTCAATGCCGCGTACCTTCTTGCCGTACATGTTTTTGTCCTTCATTACCCCAAACTGATTGCAGACTTTCTCGTCTACATCAGCAAGGAGTGTGTACGGCAGGTCGTACTTGGCGCGGAACTTTGCCTGTGCCTTTGGCGTGTCGCGCGAGATTCCCAGAACCACCGCACCGGCTGCCACGAGCTTTTTAAATGTGTCGCGGAAGCCGCAGGCCTCAATGGTGCAACCGGGGGTATCGGCTCTAGGGTAAAAGAAGAGTACGACCGGTTTGCCCTTGTAGTCGGAAAGGCTGACGGTCTTGTCTTCGTCGGTTTGGAGCGTAAAGTCGGCGACCTTGTGATTTAGTTCCATTGGGGCTTCCCTCGTATGTTGAGTCCGGGCAGATACAGATCGCATTATTTCCGAGCAGGCCGCGCCGTGTCATGCGTGGTGGCTGCGGCTGTGCTGGCCGTTGCGGCTGTGGCGCAGTATCCGGGCCAGGTGGCCGACA
>DATMUN010000275.1:0-7675 GCA_035563895.1 Occallatibacter sp.
TCTCGCATGACGACGGCGCGACGTGGTGGCCGATGGGGATTCCGACGGTGCTGACGCGGATTCATCGTGTGGCGTTTTCGCCGGATGGAACGCTGTGGATCGGGGCGCGCGAGGGCGTGTACTTTACGCGCGACTCAGGCAAGACGTGGATGTGGGTGCATCGGCTGCCGCTGGTGGACCTGGACGATCTCTACTATGACGCGAAGCTGGGCAAGCTGGTGGTGAGCTCGCGCGGGTCGGACTTCATCTATGCCATCGATGCGAAGACGCTGGCGTGGACGTGGTGGCAGACGGGGTACCGCATCTCGGCGGTGCGGACGGCGGGGTCGCGGCTGGTGGCGGCGTCGCTGGACAACGGCGTGCTGGCAGAGCCGGAGGGCGCGCAGGAGATTGGGAAGCGCTGACGGGCTCGTAGAGGATTTGAGTCGAAGAAGGCTGAAGCAGAGATGCTTCAGCCTTTTTGATTGGGCGAGCTGGAATGGTGAACGAAATGTCATCAAAACGGGTGACGATATGGCTGCAGTGGGATGGAAATTGAAGCCGAGATGGAGGGCGGGGAGAGTATAGTGCGTGCAGGTGGCTTCCCCCCTACAGAGTTATCAGAGGACCAGAGTGGCACGGCGTACTCTTTGCACCTTGCTGTCAGTTATCGGGCTTTCCATCACGGCCTGGGCGCAGTCGGCCGCGACGCCGGTGGTGCATGCGCCGGAGACGAGTGCTGCGCCGCTGGTGTTTGGCGACTCGGATGTGGCGCTGGCTTCTCCGTGGAGGTTCCAGGTGGGGGATTCGCCGGTGGACCCGGCGACGGGGGCGCTGAAGTGGGCGCAGCCGGACTTCGACGACTCGAAGTGGGAGACGACCTCTCTGAAGCCCATGCCGAATTGGAGCGATCCGTACAACGGCGATCCCAGGTACATTCCGGGCTGGACGGCGACGGGCCATCCGAACTACATGGGGTATGCGTGGTACCGGCTGCGCGTGGCGGTGACGGTGAAGCCGGGGGTGCAGCTGGCGCTGGCTTGCCCGATCTACGTGGATGACGGCTACCAGGTGTTTGCGAACGGGCAACTGCTAGGTGGGTACGGGAAGTTCGAGAACAATGGGAAGTCGCCGACGGTGTTTTCGACGGGGCCGAAGATGCTGGTGCTGCCGGAGACTGCGGCGGGTGCGGACGGCGGAGAGCGGACGGAGGTGATTGCGTTCCGCGTGTGGATGGGGTCGATGGGATTTACCCATTCGCCGTATGCAGGCGGCCTGCACTATGCGCCGTACCTGGGCGCGGAACACTCGATTGCTTCACGGACGCGGCTGGACTGGCTGGAGTTGGTGTTGGAGAGCGCGTATGCGCCGTTTGAGTGCGTGCTGCTCTTGCTGTTGGGGCTAGTGGCGGCGAACCTGCTGTGGTTTGACAGGTCGGACCATGTGTATCTGTGGGTGGCGGCGGTGCTGGTGTTTACGGCGCTGGTGGATGGTGCGCTGACCGTCTACACGCTGAGGCAGGTGCTGACGCAGCGGACGTACTTCATGTTCTTCGATGTGTTTGCGAATCCGCTGGTGCTGTGCGGCTGGATGATGGTGTGGTGGCGGTGGTTTGACCTGCGCAGGCCTGCGTGGATGCCGAAGGCCATTGGCGGGCTGATGCTGCTCTACATGGTGACGAAGGCGATCGGCGGCGACTTCTTTTATGGTGCGGACCTGCATGCGCCGGTGGCGTCGTTCAATGTGATCTCGGTGGTGGTACGGCTGCTGTTTCTGCCGCTGCTGGTGATGATTATCGGGCTGGGAATTCGCAGGCAGGGCGTGGAGGGATGGCTGGTGCTGCCGGCGGTGGCACCGCTGGTGGTGTCGCAGTTTGCCAGCGAGCTGATTGTGCTGGACCTGCCGGTGAAGTGGTCAGTGCATGGAATCACGGTGTTTGTGGGGCAGGTGGCGAACCTGATTGCGGCGGCGGCGATCTCTGTGCTGCTGCTGCGTCGGTTGCTGCTGTCAGTGCATCGCCAGCGGCGGATGGCGCAGGATGTGCGCCAGGCGCAAGAGGTGCAGAGCGTGATCTTGCGCGAGGCGCGGACGGTGCTGGACTCGATGGTGATCGAGTGCGAGTTCCGGCCGGCGGACCAGGTGGGCGGTGACTTCTTCCAGGTGATGCCGGACCCGGTGGATGACAGCCTGGCGATCGTGTTTGGCGACGTGAACGGCAAGGGGCTGCGGGCTGGGATGCTGGTGGCGCTGCTGGTGGGTGCGACGCGGACCGCGCTGCACTTCAGTCCCGATCCGGATGAGCTGCTGCGTGCGCTGAATGAACGGCTGATGGGACGGGGCAATGTTTCGGCAACGTGCATGGCGCTGCGCATCAGCCATGACGGCGAGGTCTACCTGGCGAATGCGGGCCAGACTACGCCCTACCTGAACGGCGAACCGATCCAACTGGACGGTTCGTTTCCGCTGGGGCTGGTAAAGAAGGCGGAGTTTACCGAGGCGCGCTTCCAGCTGCGTGAGAACGACCGGCTGGTATTGCTATCGGACGGAGCTGCCGAGGCGCGCGATGCCCACGGGAAGCTGTTCGGATTTGACCGCGTGCAGAAGATGCTGCTGGAAGGGAAGACCGTGGAAGAAGTGGCGGACGCAGCGCAGACGTTCGGCCAGCAGGACGATATCAGCGCGATCACTGTGACCTGGACTGCGGCGGGCTGAGGGGATTGAGGACTAGTTGGATTGGAGCGCCGACACAGGGGTGCCGGCGCTTTGCATTTGGCGAGAATTGTGGGGAAGACGAGAAGACGGTCGGGGATCAGTTGGTCTTCTTCTCTGCGCCTTCCTTGGCTCCGTGAGCCGCGCCCTCTGTGGCGCTCTTGGTCTTATCCCACGCCTTCTTGGAGCCGTGAGCGGTGGCGTGCGCGACTTTCTTTGTGTCTTTGGCCGTGGCGTGCGCAGCTTCTTTGGTGCCTTTCTCTGTTGCGTTCGCGGCCTTTTTGGTGTCTTTTACGGTGGCGTGGGCTGCTTCCTTCGTCCCTTTTTCGGTTGCATGGGCGGCCTTCACGGTGTCTTTCTTCACTTCGTGACCGGCGGCCTGGGCGTCATGTTTCATGCCAGTCTTCTGGTCCTGGTCAGAGGTCTGGCTCCATCCGGGGGCGGCTGCCAAGGCGAGCGCTGCTCCCAGAACGAATGCGGTGCGTGATTTCTGTGTCGTCATGAATGGGGAGTATAGGCGCTGCGGGCGGGGAGGGCAAGATGGAAAGGGTGGTATGACGATGTCCCGTTTGCGGGATTAGAGCGTTGATCGGTCAATGAAAGTCGACCGATGCTCTGTTGGGGCAGGCTTGGCCGTCAGTCGGATCTGGATGAGTGCATTGGCGATATCAGGCCTTACCGCGTTTCCAGAATGAATCTTGCTGGAAATGCGCTTTGGCGCTCAGTGAGAGTGGGCGGCCAGAGCGGCGTTGGTCAATGCCCCTCGCCGGCCAGGGGCATTGACCAACGCTGTCTCGAACGCCTGGAGCGCGGAGGGAAAATCACCCTGTTGCAGCAGTAGCTCTCCGAGTTGCTCACGGGCGGGGATGATCGGCCCCGGGGTCACAGGGAGCTTTTCGATCGCGTCTTCATCGTCGGCTGCGCTGCGCAGAATGGCGACAGAAGCATCGAGTTTCTTTTCAGCTTGAGCCGACCAGGCTATGACTTCGCGCCGCATGATGCTGACCTGAGCCGCCCAATAGTTATTTCCCGACGCACGGAGCAGTTCTTCGATCTGGCGCAGCGTTTCCGATTCCTTTTGGGCTTCCGGGCTATGGCCGTCACGGGCGAATCCGAGACCGCGCGCCCACACCGCAATCGCCTGAACCTGAGGCAGAGCGGGGTCCGGCGGATTGATGACCTTCTGCGCGTCGCTCCACTGATGGCGCTCAACGATGTAGCGGATGGGTATCACCGTGGCGGCGTATCCCGATTTGAAATCGCCCTGATCCAGTCTCTGCATCCCCTTGAGCTGCTGAATCACTTGAACTGCCAGCTCATCACGGCCGCTCTGCAGGTAGGCGTAGACCAGGTAGTCCATTGCGTGGACTTCTTCACCCGTATCGCCCTGATGATGCGCGGCAGCCTTTGCGGCAAGATTGGATGCGATGGACTCGTCCCACATGCCCAAACGCGTGAAGATATGCGACGGCATGTGCAAAGCGTGCGGAGCCGAGGGGGCGATTTTTGCGTATGCCCTTGCTGCAGCGAGCCCTCGCGGCGCAAGTTCCTGACTGTCGTAGGCGTGGATGAGGTAATGCGGGATGCCCGGGTGATCTGGGAATTCTCGCCACAGAGGCTCAAGCAGATCGGCCGCCCGCTTTTGCTTTCGATGCTCCTTATCCAGAGGGGATGCGTTTGAGAGAAGGGCGAGAGCGTAAAACACCTGAGCCTCAGCGTCCTTGGGATTTGCTGCGGCGAGCGAGCGCATTGCAGCCTCGTAATTCGATGCGCGGGTGTGGTACTGGACGGTGGAAGCATCCTGGAATACGAGCCCGAGCGCATGGATAAATCCGCGCTCGCGTTCTGACGCTTCCTGAAGCATTTCTGCTTGCGCGATTTCCTTCTGCGCAATTGCGATTCCTGTAGCGGGGAGGGGTGGCTCCCACAGCTGGTGGAAGTGCGTCATCGCCATACCCCAGTAGGCGATGGCGCACTGAGGATCATATTCGGCAACGCTGTTGAACGCTTCTTCGGCAGCCATATAGGCGAAGGAGTGCAGAAGAGCGACCGCCCGGTTGAACTCCTGCTGCATCCCCGCTTTGCAGGAGGTGGGGAACGAAACGGTGCCGAGTTTTTCAGGCGCGGGATGGTTATGCTCATCTTGCGCCGCCAATAGCACCGGAAATAGGAATGCCAGAGCGAGGAGTAGCCGCATGGTTTCCGTCTCCGTGAATTACGAAGATGTGCCGAGTTTCCTGATTTTACGATAAGGCTGCGCTTTGGCTTGTCTCCAGAACGTCACTGACAAGGCACTGCGGGGCCTTCCGGTTGATGGAGGATTAGCCAGTGCGCGCGGAAGATTCCGATGGGCGTTATTGGAGCTGTGCGGCGAGTTTTTTCATTGCGGCGTTTTCGCGGATAACTTCGCCGGTGTCTTGGTTGTGCAGGGCTATCTCTGCGGCGATGGAGCGGCCGAGAATGCGCTGATCGATGTTGCCGAACGGGCCGGGCACGAGTGCTCCTAACCAACCGACCCAAACCGGGGTATGCGCGTTGCCGACGATGATGCCGGGGCGGAAGATGGCGAGGCGTGTAAAGCCGATGCTGCGTACGGCGTCTTCTTTCATGCCCATCACGCGGGCATAGCGAATCCTGCTGCGGGCGGTGCTTCCTGCTGCGGAGAGTAGACAAAACTGGGCGATTCCCGCGTTGTGGCAGCCACGAGCAAAGGCACCGACGATGCCGAGTTCGAGCCGCTGCAGTTCTTCTTCGCTCCAGCGTGCCGATCCGGAACCCACACCTACGCAGCTGACCGCGCTGACGGGACCTTGACTTAAGACTTCGCGGGCAAGGGCGGCGGTGCGTTCGGCAAAGTCAGCAGTGCCTGTATCCAGAACTACATTGCGCACTCGCGCACGCGCCGTGATGGGCTTTCTGGTGACCATCACCACTTCCCGGCAATCCGGAATCGTGAGCAATTCTGCGACGGCTGCGCTACCGACCTGGCCGGTGCCGCCGAGGATCATTACGGCAAAATTCTGTTCCATCGTTCGGACCTCTACTCAGGCAAGATACGACAGCCGGGTACTGCATTGAGCTGCAGCTGTTTCTGCTGCCGTTGAGTTTGATGCTCGCCGATTGCAGACAGCGCAAATAAGTTGGCGGCCTGGCGTGATGGGAACGCGATGATATCGAGCGCACTCTGCACGTTCGTGATCGATAGGGCGTGCGTTTCACTCGGAGCGGAGGATCTCGGTGGGGTCTGTGCGCAGCGCGCGAAGCACGGCTGGGAGTGTGGCAACGAGTGCAGTGAGCAGAATGGCCGACACCGGTAAAGCGAGGATACTCGCATCGGTTGCTTTGACCTGGTAGAAGAGCGACTCGACGTAGCGCGCCGCGCCGAATCCGAGTGCGAGGCCTGCGCAGCCTCCGAGCGCAATCACGAGGAAGTGATCGAAGGTGACGATGCGTACGATGCCGGCACGAGTTGAGCCAACCGCCATTCGGATGCCGATCTCGCGGCGGCGCTGGAGGACAGAGTAGTTGAGGACAGCGTAGAGCCCGATGCCGGCGAGGAGAAGCGCGACGGCGGCGAAGAAGGCGGCGAGCGTGGCGAGCAGACGTTCGCGGATGGTCTGATCGCGAACCAGATCGAGCTGCGTGGTGATGTTGGAGACGCGAAGGCCATTGTGGCGCTGGGCGATGAGCTGGCGGAGGGAGCCTGCAAGGGCCAGCGGGTTCTGCGCGTTGGTATGAACGACGAAGGTGGCGAAGTCGGCGGCCACGGGGACGGACTTGTCGCTGATTGCATCGAAGGGGACGTAAAAGACGGGGCGATTGGGCTCGCGCAGGTCGTGATACGGAGTGTCGGGAGTGACGCCGACGATCTTGTTGAGGGGTTGATTAGCACCGCGTTCGAAGGTGCGGCCGATAGGGTCCTGGCCGGGGAAGTAAGTCTTCGCGAAGGTTTCGTTGACGATGACTGCTCCCGGCGACGCATCTTCCGAACGAAAGTCGCGGCCGGACACGAGGGGAATCTTCATCGTCGCGAGCCAGCCGGGGGAAACGTTCAGGAACCAGGCGGACGTAGGACTGGGAGGCGCTCCATTGATGGAGATGGCGCTGTTGATCATGGCGCGTCCGAGAAGCGGCCAACTCTCGATGGCAACCGAATCGACGCCGGGCACGGCACGGAGAGCCTCTGCGGTTTGATTCCACACGATGGGAAGCTGGCCTTTGCCGGCAACGGTTTCAAGCAGGAGCAAGCAGTCGGTGGAGAAACCGAGAGGGCGATTCTGCAGGCGCTGAAATGATGTGACGAAGAGCGAAGACAGAAAGAGGACGAGGAAACAGAAAGCGACTTGAAGTGCGATGGCTCCGCGCATGAGACGCCGAGGTGAGTGCGAATCTTCTCCGCCCTTGAGTGCGGCGACGGGCTGGACGGAAGAGGCACGCAGAGCAGGAAGTAAACCGAGCATCAGAACGACGAGGACTATGAGCCCGAAGCCGAAGAGAAGGACGCGCCAGTCAGCGGGGAGGGCGAGGCGCGCAGGGTTGTCTGGCGGATTGACGAGGCCGAGCACAAAGGGCGCCGACCACGCGGCAAAGAGTGCGCCAAGCGCAGATGCCAGGAGGGCAAGCAGTGCGCTTTGAGCGAGGATGAGCTGTACGAGGCGGCGGCGGCCAGCACCGATCGAGATGCGGAGGGCCATCTCATGGGCGCGGCTCGCGGCCTGCGCGGTCATCATGTTGGCGACATTGACGCAGGCGATGAGCAGCACCAGAGCGACCATGAGACCGAGGATGCCGAGAAAGCGGCGATAGTCTTTCTGGAGCTCGGAGATGCCGGCGCCGGCGGGATTGAAGACAAGCGTCTGGTTGAGGAAGCGGTCGATGTCCGTTTGGGTCATGCCGCGGAAGCATGAGGAGCATTGAAGCTGGAAGGCGTGGGTGACGGCAGAAAGGTGCTGACGGAGCGGTTCGAGAGCGGCGGCTGAGTCGACGT
>DATMUN010000276.1:0-2593 GCA_035563895.1 Occallatibacter sp.
AAGGGCTACGTTCTGGAATCCGACTACATTGGCACTCTCGGTCGCAAGCTCGTCGGTCTCGACAACATCAACACCTATGCCGGTCGTACCGCCTGCCCGACGGGAACCACCTATGCCGCAGGCACGGCCTGCTACGAGGCAGGTTACCCGAGCGGCTTCACATCGAAGCGTGTGACCACCCTCTTCGGCAACGACAACTTCCGTACCAACGGATTCAGCTCCAACTACAGCGGCCTTCAGGTGAGCCTGCGCAAGGGCTACGCCAACGGCCTGCAGTTCGTCGCCAACTACACCTTATCCAAGGCACTCGACCAGGTCAGCGACGTCTTTACCCAGCGCGACAGTGTTTCCGGACCGCTTAATCCATACGATCCGTCTTATGACTACGGTCCGGCCGACTTTGATATGCGCCAAAACTTCATCCTGACGATGAACTACGAGACCAAGTCGGCCACGCACAAGCTTCTGCTGGCAGGCTGGGGCATCTCGCCGATCGTCAAGATGCAGAGCGGCACTCCGTTCAGCCCGTATGACGGTTCTGGCAGCTACAACCCGATCAAGGATGGCCGTACCGGCGTCGATCGCACGGTCTACGTGGGCACCGGTTCGTCTCGCAACGCAGTCACGCACGCCGCAACACCGGCAGATGGCTACCTCAAGCCGATCTCCAGCGGCGACTACTTTGCTCCCTACACCTGCCCGGCCTCTCAGATGTGGTGCGAACCGCCTGTTGGCCGCAACTCGATCACCGGTCCGGCACTCAAGAATGTCGATCTTGGCCTCAGCAAGGGCTTCCAGTTCCACGAGCGGGCCGGTTTCACAATTGGAGCAAGCTTCTTCGACATCTTCAACCACCCGAACTTCTCAAACCCGAACGCAAACTACAACAGCTCGAGCTACGGTCTCTCCCTCAGCGATGCTGGAGATTCCGGCGGCCACCGTGTTACGCAGTTGAGCGCACGTTTCGATTTCTAAACGTAACGGTAACCAAAGGCCGCGGCTCCAGCCGCGGCCTTTCCTTTTTCCCCGCGCCCGCCATGCCGTAGACTTCTCCCTTACATTGTTGCGAGGGAAAACCCATGCTCCAATCTGCAGTCCTCCGCAGCCTGGCACCGGCCATGCTGCTTGCCGCCGCTTCCGCAATCCACGCTCAGACCACCCCCGCCTTCACGTCGCTTCCAGCCATCTCATTCGACACCTCCAGCCCCGTCCTCCGCGCCCCCGCCCAGCCGCAAAAGCCCTTCACCGTCGCAGGCCCCCACGGCGTCCTCGTCGGCCAGCAGGACGGCACCCTCGAGGCCTGGGTCCTCCCCGTCAAGGTCCTCTCGCACCTCACCATCGAGGCCCGCATCCAGGGCTACTCCGTCCCCATCGATCTCAACCAGCAGGCCGCCCAAATCGAAGTCCGCCCCGACCGCACCATCCTCACCTACGCCCACATCGGCTTCACCGTCCGCCAGATCATGTTTTCGCCGCCCGTCGCCGCCGCTGCCGGCGGCCCCGCCTCGGGCCCCATCGTCCTCTTCGAATTCGACTGCCTCCATCCCACTGACTTCACCTTCCGCTTCACACCCAACCTCCTCTGGATGTGGCCCGCGCGCAACGAAGGCATCCCCGGCGTCGAATGGGTTTCGCCCGACCCGCATAATCCCCAGGCCAGCGGCGGCTTTTACACCCTCCACTCCGACTACCCAGACCTCGCCGCAGCCCTCACCATCCCCGGCGCCACACCCGGCATCCTCGCGCCTTACCAGGAGCGCCCCAAAGACTACCCCGTCGAGCTCACCCTCCACATCGACCCCGTACACGACCGCGGCCGTCTCTTCCCGCTCCTCATGGCCGTCGGCATGAACCCCACTGACGCCGCCACGCCCGCACTCGCGCAATCCCTCGCGCACCTCAACACGCAGATCCCCGCGCTCTATGCGGCGCAATCGCAGACCTACAAGGACCTCCTCGCCCACTCCGTCTCCATCGAGACACCCGACAAGTCCCTCGACCAGGCCTTCCTCTGGTCCGTCATCTCCATCGAGCAGCTCCGCACCACCGTCCCGCCCACCGCCACGCCGTCTACGGCCACCGGACAGATCTTCGGCGCTGGCGGTCTCCCAGCGCAATCCAGCTCCGCGCCGGAAACCGCCCTCGTCGCCGGCTACTACTCCTCCGCAGACTCCGCCCGCCCCGGCTTCGGCTGGTTCTTCGGCCGCGACGCCCTCTACACCCTCTACGCCATCCACGGCTTCGGCGACTTCCAGCTCGCCCGCGCCGAGCTCGAGTTCCTCATCCACCGCCAGCGCGCCGACGGCAAAATCATGCACGAGTACTCGCAGACCGCCGCCGTCGTCAACTGGCAGCAGTTCCCCTACCAGTGGGCCGCAGCTGACTCCACCCCGCTCTTCCTCCTCGCCGTCGCCGACTACGTCCGCAGCTCCGGCGACACGGCCTTCCTCACCGCCCATCGCGACGCCATCGATAAAGCCTGGGCCTTCGAGACCGACCCCGCCCACGACACCGACCACGACGGCATCTACGACAACTCGCAAGGCACCGGCTGGGTAGAAAGCTGGCCCGGCGGCATGCCCCACCAGGAGAT
>DATMUN010000277.1:0-4644 GCA_035563895.1 Occallatibacter sp.
TGGTGGCCACGGCCGGCACCGGTGTCGGCATCGCCGCCGGACACGACATCCAGGCCTCCGGCAACCACGTCGTCTCCTGCGGCCTCACCGCAAACGGCACATGGTATGCATGGGGCGCTAACGCTGTCGTCATTTGGAACTTTTATAAGAGCAAGTCCTTCTACAACAACCATGTTTCAGGAACGGTGGGAGGAGTTGTGGCACCGGATGGAAGGGGTGGCGGGAAGAAGGCGAACGAATGGATGCCGAAGGATAAGAACCAGGACAGCAGCAGCGCGATCGAGAGAGACAGCTTTACGGACCCGTGCCTGGTGAATGGGAAGGTGAGCCTGCGCGCTGAGGACGATGAGAGAGCGCTGTGGGCGGCGAAGCTGGCAGCCCACAGGCAGACGGTTGGTGCGCGCTAGAGAGGGTTTCCGCAGGAAGAGCAGAAGCGTGCGCCGGTGACGTTGACGGTTTGGCAGCGCGGACAGGCGGCGAGCGTGGTAGGTGGAGGAATAGGCGCTCCTGGGGCTGGCTGCATGTGGATGTTGACGTTGACGGGCCAGGGAATGGGCGGGGCAGCCATGCCGAGAGCGGCGGCGATGCCGGCGGCCTGGATTGCATTGAACTCGCGTACGCGGCCGGGCATGAAGAAGCATTCGATGAATCCGAGGAAGGATGGGATTCCGGTCCAGAAGAAGCAGCAATAGAGGATGCCGAGACCGGTGCGGCGGAGGTAGAAGTGATGGACGCCGAAGGTTCCGAGGAAGAGAGCGAGCAGGATGCCGACGACCTCGTCGCGGCGGACGGCCTCGTACTGCTGATAGAAGATTGCCTGGGCGTTGGGGTTGGCGTAAGCAGTGGTGCTCATGGCGCGTTCTCCTGTAACTGCTGCATATGACAATACGCGATAGAGGAGGTGGAAGTTCCCCGGGGAAATGGCCACGGCTCGGGAGGGTGTCAACCGCGGCGCAAGTATACGGACAGAGTAAGTGGCAGAAAGCAAAGGCGCAATCGAGGAAGGCATGATTGCAGATGATTGTGCGGGCTGCGGGTATGCTTGAACCATACAGGATGGAGTGGGATGAGAGGAGAGCGAGATGGCTCTCCTATTTTTGTTTTCGGACTGCTTTCGCGGGGATACATGCGCAGGTTGAGGAGGACTTGAGCGGAGACATATGGTGCGCGGTGATTGCAGCCGCGGAAGGTGTTCGGGATCGGCGAGCGAGGGATGGAAGCAGAAGAGCAGCCGGTTGCAGAAGAGCGTAAAGGCAGTGGCAGAGGGCGCAAGAAAAAGCCAGCTGGCGACGCGAAGATGCGCGCGGAAGCGAGCAGGGCGCTGAGTGAAAAGAGCACCGGCATCGCAGACAAGCTGGCAGAGATGGCTGAGGGCGGGGACCTGAAGAGCCTTGAGCTGTTGTACAAGCTCTCAAAGGAACCCGATGCGCAGGGTGCAAGCCAGAGCGGTCCGGCTCTGAAGCGGAGTTATGCGGTTCGGTTTGCGACGGAGCCGGAGTGGAACGGGGCAGCGGCGGAGAAAGCCGCGCAAGAAATGGGCACGGCGGCTGAGCACACTCGCTAAGAGCGAGTCCAGTTAGGGATGAATTGACTGAAGAGAGCGGAGACTGTCGCCGCGGGATGGGATCGAGGACCATCCCGCGGTGGCAGCCTCCGCTCTCTTGCTATTGAAGGAAGGATGAGGCACGGATGAGGCTCACACGGATGACATGGCTGCGCGCTACGAGGGCGCTTGGGTACGGCCTGCTGGCGATGGCAATTGCATGGATTGCCCTAGCCCAGGGGGTGAGCACGACAACCGTGCAGGGAACCGTCTACCTGGCGAATGGGAAGCCTGGAGCGGGAACAGTGCAGTTGAGTTGGCCTGCATTCACTACTTCGAATGGCCTGGCGGTGGCGGCGGGGCGGCTGACCGCGACGATTGGCACGGATGGATTTGTGTCGGTGAATCTGACACCGAACCTTGGCGCAACTCCGGCGGGGCTGTTCTACACCGCTGTGTATCACATGAGCGACGGCACGACGAGCACGGAGTACTGGGTGGTGCCGGCGGCGGCGCAGGCGACGATTGCGTCGGTGCGTGCGCAGGTGATGCCGGCGGCGCAGGCGGTGCAGGCGGCGAGCAAGGCGTATGTGGACCAGGCGATCTTGTCGCTGGCGAGCGGATCGCTGACGCCGGTGGGTGGGACGTTGACCGGGCCGCTCTATCTGAGCGGAGATCCGACGCAGTCGTTGCAGGCGGCGGACAAGCACTACGTGGATGAGACGTTTGCGCAGGCGATGCCACTGGCGGGCGGCGCGGCAACGGGGCCGCTGACGGCGACGCAGCTTGGAGCGGCGTGGCAGGCGGACCAGTTTGCGGGAGCGGATTTTGGTGCGAAGTTGCAGGCGTGTATCTCCGGGCTGAGCAGCACGTATGGCGGAACGTGCGATGCGCGGAATTTTTCCGGCACGTTGGCGATGGCGTCGAGTGTGACGATTGCAACGGCGAACACGACGGTGCTGCTGCCGTGCGCGACGATTGCGACGGCGCAGCAGATTGTGGTGACGGCGGGGACGCGGAATGTGTCACTGCGGGGATGTTCGCTGCGCGGTGCAAGTGCGGCGAGCGGGAGCGCGGGCGGCACGGTGTTTCTGTACTCGGGCGCTGCGGCGATGATCCAGGTGGGCGATGGGACGTACGCAGCGGATACGCAGGGATTCCACCTGGACAATGCGGTGATCAACACCACGGGCGCAACGGCTGCGACGGCGCAGGCGCTGGTGGCGTATCGCACGCAGGAACTGGATCTTGAAAGCCTGTACCTGCTGGGGAATGCGAACCAGACGGGCATGACCCTGGACGGAACGGGGAACTACACCGGCGGAACGTTCTATGACATTGCGGCGAATGGATTTCAGGTCGGGATTAACGGGATCGGGCACCAGGCGGCGAATGCTGCGACGACAGACTGGTTGAATGCGAGCACGTTTGTGCGCGTGCACCTGAACTGTCCGACGTCGAGCGGATCGCCGATTGCGGGTACTGTCGGCATCAACCTGGTGCAGGGCGATGGCAACACGTTCACCGGCGGCGATGTGGAGGGATGTGCAACGGCTTTGCATCTGGGGGCGAATGCGCAGAACAATACGATTGTCGGGCTGAGGAACGAGAACTCGACGAACCAGATTGTGGCGGATGCGGGGAGCGCGTACAACAACTGGATCACGGGCGGAACGATGTTCACGGGCAAGCTGGTGGACAACGGGACGCGCAACAGCTTTCTAGATACGTTTCATCGCACATTCAACGGCATCTATGGCGACTGGTATGGGTCGCAGCAGGATGCGACGGTTACGAACCACTTTCGCCTGGGAACGGGGCAGGGCAATGAGCGCGGACTGCTGAACCGCTATCAGACGGACTATGGCTATCGCTGGACGATGGGACTGACGGATGCGACGGCGGGTGCGCAGTTCTATCAGGTGCAGGATGAGCTGAACAATGTGAGCCGGCTGTCGGTTGGGCAATATCTGACGAGCACGGCAAACACGGTGACGAATGTGGCGCTGAACAGCGGCGGCTGCTACTCGAGCAGCACTGCACCGACGCTGGCGTTCTCTGGTGGCGTCGGCTCGGGTGCGGCGGGCACGGCAAACATGGTGGTGTCGAGCTGCAGCGGCGGCTACGCGGTGGGCAGTGTGACGATGACGAGCGTTGGCAGCGGGTACACGTCGCAGCCGACGATTACGTGGAGCGGAGCAAACCAGATTACGGCGCCGAGCGCAGTGGCGGAGATTGCGACGGCCGGCAGCACGAACAACCAGACGGTGATCAACGCGGCTGGTACGGGCGCGGTGGTGCTGAACGGGTCGAATAACGCGGGCACCGGCGGCGTGGTGATTGGATCGGGCGGGCCGAGCGAGACAACGGTTGCGACGATCAGCAATGCGGGTAATGCGAACTTTGTTGGGACGTTGCAGGTGGGTGGGACGTCGACGTTTGTTGGATCGACGACGGTGCGGAACCAGGCTGACGCGGAGATCGATGCGATTCTGCAAGCGGGATTGACGGCGGAGCAGAAGGAGTCGTTTGTCTATCGCGATCACACGGGAGCAAGCCAGTGGTACCTGGTGAAGGACCAGAACAACAACTGGGCGCTGAATTCGGCACTGAGCGGGATCAATGCGTTCAAGGCGTATCAGAGCACGAACTCGGGCGACACATATGTGAATGCGTCGCTGCCTGGCGGCGTGGTGCGGTTGAACTACGAACCGAACACGGGCACCGGCGTGAAGATCTACGGCGGCAACAGCAGCACACTGTATGCGGCTTTCACGGGGACGGCTGCGATTCAGTTTCCTGGGCTGGCGGCGGCAAGCGGACACAACTGCCTGCAGGTCGATAACTCGGGATACATCAGCAATACTGGGTCGGCATGCGGCTCGGGCGGCGGAGGCGGCAGCGGCACGGTGGGCAGCGGTTCGGCTGGGCAGATTGCGTACTACAGCGCGAGCGGAACGACGCTGGCTGGCATGAACGCGGTTCCTGTGTCTGCGGGTGGAACGGGCGCAACGACTGCGGCTGCTGCGCTGACTGCGCTGGGTGGTGCGTCGCTGACGACGACATCTGCGCAGAGCTTCAGCGGTGCGATTACAGCACCC
>DATMUN010000278.1:0-2073 GCA_035563895.1 Occallatibacter sp.
CCAGTTTTACCAAACAGTCCCCGCTGCCCTTCTACCGCAAAGACAACGCGCTCACCTGCCAAAGCTGCCATATGCCCCGCGAGCCCCTCGCCGCCGACGCCAAAGACCCTGGCGCGAAAGACAACCAGCTCGCCACCCACCGCTGGCTGGGCGGCCAGACCCTCATCCCCGCCTACTACCACTACGACGACCAATCTCGCCGTACCGCAGAGTTCCTCCAGAAGGGCTTCGATGGCAAGGGCGTCCTCAATGTCGACATCTTCGCGCTCGAACGCGAAAACGCCACCAGCCCCAACACGATTCTCGCCCCCCTCGGCCTCGTCCCGGCCACGTTTTCAGCCGGAGACACCTTCATCGCCGATGTCGTCATTCAGAACAAGGGCATCGCCCACTCTCTCGTCCCAGAGCAGCGCGACTTCTACGAGGCCTGGGTCGACTTCACCGTAAAGGACGCCTCCGGCAAGACCCTTGTCGAGAGTGGCTTCCTCCAACCCGACGGCCACCTCGACCCCTCCGCCCACTCTTTCACCAACCGCCTCGTCAACATCAAAGGCGAACTCAACGGCCTCCACGAGATCTGGCACAATCGCGTCCTGGCATACAACAACGCCCTCCAGTCCGGCCGCTCCCAGCTCGCCCGCTACCGCTTCCGCCTGCCCAAAGACCTCAAAGGTGGCTTCACCCTCACCGCCACCGTCCGCTACCGCCGCTTCAACCAGCACTTCATCGACTTCGCTATGGACCAGAAGCCCGGTCAGCACTTCCCCGAGCCCATCATCGACATGGCGTCCGATACCCAGACCTTCCGCCTCGGAGACAATCCTGTCCCAGCCGATGACGCCCAAAAATATTCGCCGGGCGCGCAGCCCCGGATGCGCTGGAATAACTACGGCATCGCCCTCCTCGACGCCCTCCAGTACGAGGCCGCCGTCGACGCCTTCCAGCACGTCGCCAAACTCCGCCCGGACTACGCCGACGCCTATACCAACCAGGCCATCGTCCAAATCGCATGGGAGCGCTACGCCGACGCCATCCCCAACCTCGAGAAAACCCTCCAGCTCCTACCCGGCGACCCGCGCGCACTCTTCTACCGCGGAATGGCCAACCGCTTCTTCGGAAAGACTGACGCAGCCATCGCCGACTTCCAGGCCATGCTCCAAAAGTATCCGCGTGCGAAGGACGGCCTCCGCGAGCTCGGCTTCAGCTACTTCCAGCAGCACAACTACGCCGCCGCCCGTGAGCAGTATGAAAAGCTCCAAGCTATCGATCCGGATGACCTAGCCGCCCACTACCAGCTCGCCATCATCTACCGCCGCCTCGGCGAAAAGGAGAAGTCCGCCGCCGAGTCCGCCAAATACAAGGACCAAAAGGACGATCCGCCCGCCAGCGTCTATGCGTTGGAGTTCCTCGGCAAGCATCCTGAGATCGCAGCCGAAAGCGTCGCCTGGCACCAGCACGACCTCACCGGCGATCCCCGCAAACCCGGCAAGATCGAGTACCACTACATCCCCGGAGCCGGCGGCCGCTGACCCCCTCAGCACGCCTCCAAGCCTTCGCGCACCTCAAAAATCTGCTCCACCCCCCGCGAACGGCGGTACAATCCCTCGCAATCGTTCTGCTCGGGGGGGAAGTCATGGCTTGTTTACTCATGGTCATTCCACCGGAAAACTTCCGGGACGAAGAACTTTTTGAAACCCGCACCGTACTCGAGTGGGCTGGCCACCGAACCGTCCTCGCCAGCACCCGAACCGGCCTCTGCGCCGGCTCCCAAGGCGGCGCCGCCAAGTCTGAACTCCTGCTAGACCATGTGCGCTCTGAGGACTACGACGGCGTGGTCTTCGTAGGCGGTGGCGGCTCCACCAAGCTCTTCGACAACCCCGATGCGCTCCATCTCGCCGCCGCCATGCACGCGCAGGGCAAGATTGTCGCCGCCATCTGCCTCGCACCCGTCATCCTCGCCAACGCCGGAGTCCTCACCGGCCGCCGCGCCACCGTCTCCGGCACAGAAGTAGCCACCCTTCAAGCCAAAGGAGCCATCTACACCGGCCCCGGCGTCACGGTAGACGGCAACAT
>DATMUN010000279.1:0-8873 GCA_035563895.1 Occallatibacter sp.
CATTGCGTCCCGGAGCAAACCACCTTACCGCTGACGGGCCTTCGATTCCCTAAGAGTCCGTAGCGAATCGAATTACCTCGCCGGAAACACTGTTTCCCAACACCGCTCAAACGTGCTACAACTCCTTCATGGCCAAGGGAAAAAGCTCGACCCCGCCAGGGCACGTTAACCTACGCATGCTGGCCGAGCACCTGGAGCTTTCGCAGACCACGGTCTCGCTGGTTCTCAATAACTCGCCGTCAGCCAAGTCCATTCCTCCGGAGACCCGTGCCCGCGTCGTTGAAGCCGCTCGTCGCCTCAACTACCGCCCCAACTACTTCGCCCGTTCGCTGCGCCAGAGCCGCTCCATGAGCGTCGGCGTCCTCTCGCCCGACCTCAGCGAAGGCTACTTCACCCGTGTCATCTCGGGCGTTGTCGAAGAGCTCACCCGCGCGCACTACTTCTATTTCACGGCTTGCCACGACTGGAAGCAAGACCTCATCGAGCAGTATCCGCGCATGCTCGTCGAGCGCTCCGTCGATGGCTTCCTGCTGCTCAACACGCCAGCGGACAAGATCGACGTGCCCGTACCGGTCGTCGCCATCTCCAGCCACAGCGGCGGCGCCAACGTCACCAACATCGTCCTCGATCACCACGCTGCAGTCGAACTGGCACTGCATCACCTCTACACGCTCGGCCACCGCAAGATCGCCTTCATGCGCGGCCCGCGCGTCATTCCTGATTCAGAGTTTCGTTGGGAAAGCATTCAGCAGGTGGCCCGCGAGATCGGTCTCCGCATCGACCCAGCCAACGTCATACGCATCGATGCAGCTGCAGGATGGTCGCTCAAGACCGGCGCGCATCCCATGGCGCCGGAGATTGGCTACAAGCCCATGAAGGCTCTGCTCGAAAAGAGCCGCGACTTCACTGCCGTCTTCTGCTTCAACGACATCGCCGCCATCGGCGCCTCGCGCGCGCTCAAGGAGTCGGGGCTGTCCATTCCCGGGGACGTATCCGTGGTTGGCTTTGACGATATTCTCTCGGCAGCGTACTTCACGCCTTCGCTCACCACCGTGCGCCAACCGCTCTTCGAAATGGGCGAGCGCGGCGCTCAGGTACTGCTGGAGCGTATCGCAGACCACGCAAAACAGTTTCCGTCAGAAATCACGGTTACGCCGGAGTTGGTCATCCGCGAGTCCACCGGACCTGCGCCAATCCATTAAGCCGGACGGATCACCTGCGGTCCGCAATACGACTGGAACCATCGGCTGATGTAGACCTGTGCGTGTGCTTCGCCGCAGTAGTGGCGCGCGCCCTGTGCCTCCGCCGCTTCCAGCGACCACTTGAACACGGTCAGCTGCGCGTTTGAACAGTGGATCACGATCCACCGCACGGGGCTCTCTTCGTCGCTCTCAGTCCCGCAGATCTCACAACGATAAATCGTATCCTTCACGCGTCACTCCCTGTTCTTCAGGCCTTACGACTCAAGCATCTGCAGATTCAATGGCTCTTCCAGCAGGCAATCCATCTTCTTGATGGTCTCCATGGCCCGCTTCAGCGCCGACGAACGGCACGGCTCCACCGTCACCACAAATGGCAGCGCATCCGCAGGATAACCCGCCTTCTGCACAATCGCACGAATGTTGATCTGTTCGTCAGCCAGTGCTCTGGTAATCTCCGCCACGATGCCCGGCTTGTCCTTCACCAGGAAGCGGATGTAGTGCGGCACCTCGAACTCTGCGCCGATCTTTGCTGGAGTCGACGGGGTCTCAACCCGTCGCGACCCATGCGCCAGCGCCAGCAGGTCGCTGACCACCGCTACCGCCGTCGGATGACCGCCCGCACCATGGCCAGAGAACACCACGTCGCCGCCGTACTTGCCGGTCAGCACTACCATGTTCTCCGTGCCGCGCGACCACGCAAACGGCGAGCGCAGGTCGATCAGCATCGGGCCCACCGTCGCCGCCACCGTCCCGTCGCGCTCCTCAGCTCGCGCAATCTGCCGGATCGTGCATCCCAGATCCTTCGCGTAGCTGAAGTCGATGGCCGACACTGCCGTGATCGGCTGCGGAGCGATCTCCTCCGGGTCCACCACGACGCGCATCGCCAGCCGCATCAAAATTGCGAGCTTCGCCCGCGCATCAAATCCGCCCACATCCTCCGTCGGATCGGCCTCCGCATAGCCCTTGGCCTGTGCCGCCGCCAGAACCGTCGCATACTCCGCACCAGTCTCCATGCGGCTGAGGATAAAGTTGCAGGTGCCGTTCAGGATTCCTTCCATGCGCTCGATGTGATCGCCCGCCAGCCCCTGCTCCAGGCCCGGAATCACCGGAATGCCACCCGCCACCGCGGCGCCGTACTTCAGATGGCCGCCCTTCTGAGCCGCCAGCCGTTCCAGCTCCACGCCGTGAAATGCGATCAGCTTTTTGTTCGCCGTCACCACACTCTTGCCGGCGTCAATCGCCTTCCGCACCCACTCGCCAGCCGGAGTCAGCCCGCCGGCCAGCTCCACAATCACGTCCACATCCGACGCCAGCACAGCCTCGACATCGTCGGTCCACGTCACGCTCGACGGAACCCACCCCACCCGCTTGCGCGCTACATTACGGTTGAAGATGTGCGTCAGCTCCAGCCCTTCCGGCTTCGACTCCACCAGGATTCGAGCCACGGAACTGCCCACCGTGCCAAATCCAAACAACGCAATCCTCAGAACTCGCTTGCTGCCTGCCGTGGCCGGATGCACCGCTGCCGCCTCGTTTTGATGTGTGCTCATCGCTTTCCTGTCCGATTGAATAACGGTATGGATGCCTTGATGATACCTGACGCCCACCTCCGATTCCTCATGTAGCCTGAAGAAGGTAATGCGGCGCTTCCTCGCAGTGCTTTTCGTCGTTTTCTTCGGCTTCGGGCCCCTTGCGGCCACACTTGAAGCCAGCGACGACGCGTGCCTGCCCGCCTGCTGCCGTACTCATGGCGTGCACCACTGCGCCATGTCGTCGGCGCTGCGCGGCTGGATGCTTCGCACCGAGTCGCGCGCGCCCAGCTTCACCGCGCCCGCCACCTGCCCGCTCTACCCCGGTTTCCTCTCACAGGCCACCGCTCCCGTACACGCGCTCCCCGCGCTGAAGACCAGGCTCGCCGCGACCGTCGTGCTTACCCATGCCAGCGTCCGGCGATGCAGCGCTCCGAGCACCGCATCGCGCATCTCCCTCGACATGCGCGGTCCTCCTGCCCCCTTCCTCACCTAGATATCCCGCGCCGGATTCACCGGCAAGCTTCCCCGTCGCTCGCAGCGCAATTGCGCCTGCTCGCGTGCTCGCTCCTTTGGAGGCCGTTTCCCCATGCGTTCGTATCTGCGCCTGCTTCTGTTTCTCTCCGCGCTGGCCATCCCCGCCCGCGCCACGGTCTTCTCCGCTCTTCACGGCATTGTCCATGATCCTCAGCACCGACCCATCGCAGGCGCACAGATCACGCTTCATGCGGATGGCTCTGCTTTCTCGCTCTCTGCAACATCCGGACCAACCGGTGCCTTCGACATGCCCCAAGTCCCCATCGGCACCTATCAGCTCAGGGTTTCGGCCCCCGGCTTCTCCTCCAGCACGCAGCCCCTCTCTCTTGCCTCTGGCGCGAATCCGCTTCTCCACATCCAGCTCGACGTTGCCGGTGCTACACAGTCGGTCGTCGTCCAGGCCTCCGCTTCCACTGTCTCCACCGGCACCGCCACGCCCTCCATCCTCATCTCGCGCGAGCAGATCGACGAGACTCCCGGAGCCTCCCGCACTCTCGGCATGACGATGATCACCGATTACGTCCCCGGCGCCTACATGACGCACGACATGCTCCACATCCGTGGCGGCCACCAGACCAGCTGGCTCATCGACGGTGTCTCCATCCCCAACACTAAGATCGGCGCTAACGTCGGTCCACAGATCGACCCCAAGGACATCGATTCGCTCGAGACACAACGTGGCTCCTACGGATCGGAGGTCGGCGACCGCACCTACGGCGTCTTCAACGTGCTTCCGCGTAACGGCTTCGAGCGTGATCGCGAAGCCGAGCTGCGCCTCTCCGCGGGCAACTTCTACACCGGCGAAGCTCAACTTTCTCTCGGCGATCACTCCTCGCGTACTGCATGGTACACATCGCTCACCGGCTCCCGCTCCAACTACGGCCTCGCTCCGCCTGTTACCACCCTGCGCCACGACGCCACCAACTCCGGCAGCGCCTTCCTCTCGCTCCTGCGCAACCAGACCACGCGCGACCAGCTCCGCCTCGACGCACAATATCGCCAGGATTTCTTCCAGATTCCCTACGACCCCAACCCCAACGACTGGGAACAGTCCGCCGATTACTACAACTCCTACGGCCTGCGCGACAGCCAAGCCGAGCGCGACGCATTCGTCATTACCAACTGGGTGCGTACCCTCTCGCCACACGCGCTGTTTGAAATCGCACCGTTCTACCACCTCAACCAGTCCAACTACGACGCGCCTTCAACCGACTACCCCGTCGCCACCACCTGGCACCAGACCTCCAACTACGCAGGCCTGCAGGCCGACACCCGCCTCACCGTCGGGCCGCACAACTTCTCCGGCGGCCTCTACAGCTTCTACCAGGCAGAAAAGGACCTCTACGGACTCGTCGTCAACGACGCAAGCTATGCCGCCAACTCCGTGCCGCGCACGTCTTCATCCACCAGCGCTGGCCTCGTCGAGTTCCACGTCTCCGATCAGTGGCAACTCTCGCGCTACATCGCTCTCGTCGGCGGTCTGCGCATCTCCAGCTTCCATGCAGGCTACAGCGAATCCGCCGTCTACCCGCGCATCGGTGCCACAGTCGAAGTCCCACGCCTGCACTGGGTCCTGCGCGGCTTCTACGGCCGCTTCTTCCAGCCTGCACCCGTCGAAACCGTCTCCAGCTCTTTCCTTAATTACGTCACCGCGCAGCAGGGCCAGAACACCTTCGTCCCCCTGCGCTCCGAGCGCGACGAGGAACACCAGTTCGGCATCGCCATGCCGTACAAAGGCTGGGTGCTCGACGTGGACACCTTCCGCACGCGCGTCAACAACTTCCTCGACCACGCCAACGTCGGCGAGTCCAACATCTACTTCCCCATCGACGTGGATGGCGCGCTCATCCGCGCGTGGGAGCTCAGCCTTCGCTCGCCGCAGATCGCACGCATGGGGCAATTCCATCTCGCATACTCCAACCAGATCGCCGAGCAGCGCGGCTCCATCACCGGTGGCCTCTCCTGCTCCGACCATACAAGCGAGGCCTGCACCGGCGACTTCGTCTACACGCCCGTCGACCACGACCAGCGCCACACCTTCAATACCGGCTTCACTGCTTCGCTACCCGTGCACACCTGGTTCGCAACGAATGTCTACTACGGCTCCGGCTTCGTGAACGGCCTTGCAGGCTCGGGCATCGGCCCGTACCAGGGCGACTACCTGCCCGCGCACACTACCTTCGACATCTCCGCAGGTCATACCTTCGGCGAGAACTGGAAGCTCTCCGCCTCGATGCTTAACGCCACTAATCACCGCGCCCTGCTCGATAACTCCGTCACCATCGGCGGCTTTCACTGGAACGACCCGCGCCTCATCTCCGCCGAACTCCGCTATCGGTTCCACTTCTAACCAGTCTCGATGTTGACCGAGATGGGCTCCGTCAACATCGCTTTCTCCATTCGCCTTGCAGATAAATTGACCCTTTCCCACCTCAAGCGCGTCTCTGTATCATCAACGCCACATCGTCCGCTGCATTTTCCCAACCCGTAATCCCCACGGAGACAACCCCATGATGCAACGTCGCACAGTTCTCAAAGCGCTCGGCGCCACGGCCACGCTTGCCGTCGCGCACACGTCCTTTGCGCAGGCCCCAGCAACCGCTCCCGCCCCGGGCCCCTTCACTCTGCCCGCGCTCCCCTACGCCTACGAGGCGCTCGAACCCTACTTCGACGCGGCGACCATGCACCTGCACCACGACAAGCATCATGCCGCCTACGTCAACAATCTCAACGCAGCCGTCGCCGCTCATCCCGAGCTTGCCGGCAAGTCCGTCGAAGCGCTCCTCGCCGACCTCAACGCCGTCCCCGAAGCTGCGCGCACCGCCGTGCGTAACCAGGGCGGTGGCCACGCCAACCACTCCTTCTGGTGGCTCACGCTTGGAGCCAACGGCGGCCCCGGCCCCAAGGGCGAACTCGCAAAGGACATCGACACCACCTTCGGCAGCTTCTCCGCCTTCCAGGAGAAGTTCACCAAGGCCGCAACCGGCGTCTTCGGCTCAGGCTGGGCTTGGCTCACCTTCGCCTCCGGCAAGCTCCAGATCGAGAGCACCCCCAACCAGGACAGCCCACTCTCCACCGCACACACTCCCATCCTCGGCGTCGATGTATGGGAGCACGCCTACTACCTCAAGTACCAAAACAAGCGCGCCGACTACGTCGCAGCCTTCTTCCACGTCGTCAACTGGGATTACGTCAGCGGCCAATACACCCAGGCCAAATCCGCCAAAGCCTGAGCGCCTCTCATGATCCCCACGCAATAAAAAGGCCCGGCAAACGCCGGGCCTTTTCTGTCCACTGTTCACTGTCAACTGACCACTGTCTCAAACAGCCCCGGCATCACCTCACCAGCCTTGCCCAGCACAATCTGCGAGAAAGCATGCGCATTCAGCGGCCGCTCCAATCCGATGTACGCCGTTCGCGCGCCTGCCTGCCGCGCCCAGTTCACAAATCCAGCCGCCGGATACACCGACCCTGAAGTTCCAATCACCACCATCAGCGTCGAGTGCGCAATCTCCCGCTCAAGGCGCTCCATCTCCAGCGGCACCTCTCCGAAGAACACAATGTGCGGGCGCAGCATTCCGCCGCACGAGCACCGGCGCACCTCGTCAAGACCCGTGTAGATCGCATGGTCCTCGACCGGCGGTTTGCCGCACTCGTTCTCGCAGCGCGCCTTGCCGAGTTCGCCGTGCATGTGCAGCATCCTCTTCGACCCCGCGCGCTCGTGCAAGTCATCCACGTTCTGCGTACATAGGAAGAACCGATTGCCGATCTTCTCTTCAAGCTCTGCCAGCGCCTTGTGCGCGGCATTGGGCTTTGCCTTTGCCCCCTGCTCGCGCCGCGCAGAGTAGAACGCCCACACCTTCCACGGATCGCGCTCCCACGCATCCGGCGTGCACACATCCTCCACCCGATGACCGGCCCACAATCCGTCTTCAGCACGAAACGTCGGCAACCCGCTCTCCGCGCTGATTCCCGCGCCGGTCAGCACAAATACCCGATCTCCCGGCGCAACCCGTATGCGCTCCATCGCTCTCCTGTCCCCTGATCGCTGCCCTTACGGCTCCAGCAGAATCTTCCCCGTCGTCTTACGCCCTTCCAGGTCAATCTGCGCCTGCGCAGCCTGCTCCAGCGGATAGATGTGCTCCATGCGCAGCTTCAACTCGCCAGTCGCCACCCAGTCAAGAATCTTGCCCGCGCGCCACTCCAACTCCGCTCGCGTCCCAATGTAGTGCCACAACGTCGGCCTCGTAACGAACAACGATCCCTTGGTGCTGAGCTGGATCAGGTCGAACGGCGGCACCGGCCCGCTCGAACCGCCGAACAGCGCCAGCAGCCCACGCGGACGCAGGCAGTTCAGGCTTTTCTCGAACGTCGTCTTGCCCACTGAGTCGTACACCACATCCACGCCCTTGCCGCCCGTGATGCGCTTCACCTCGGCCTCGAAATCCTGCTCGGTGTAAAGGATCACTTCCGTCGCACCAGCCTCGCGCGAGAGCTCTGCCTTCTCCTTCGTCGAGACAGTCGTGATCACCTTCGCGCCGATCCGCGTGGCAATCTGCGTCAACAGCAGGCCTACGCCTCCTGCGCCCGCATGCACCAGTGCCGTCTGCCCGGCCTTCAGCTCCCACGTCGAGTAGGCCAGGTAGTGCGCCGTCATGCCTTGCAGCATCGCCGCGGCAGCCTTCTCCGGCGACAAGCGAGAGGGCACCCTCACCAGCTGTGCCGCCGGCACCAGCGCGTACTCGGCATAGCTGCCCTGCACGCTCACCGAGGCCACAAGATCGCCTTCATTGAAGCCCGTCACCCCCGGCCCCAGCTTCTCCACAGTGCCCGCGGCTTCCGAGCCCGGCGTCACCGGCAGCGTCGCCTTGTACGTCCCCTTGCGGAAGTAGATCTCGATGAAGTTCACGCCTACTGCTTCCACACGGATCAGCACCTGCCCGGGTCCCGGTTCCGGGATGGGCAACTCGACCGGCTGCAACACCTCCGGCCCGCCTGTCTCTTGAAACTGGATCGCTTTCATCACAGCCAAGAATGAACCCGGAGGCCGCGCCGCCGCAACCCCAGTCCCTCACTCCGGCACGAAAAAGCAAAAGCCCCACGCGATTCGCTCGCGCGGGGCCTTCTGTTCCTTGTTTCCTCGTCCCTAATCCCTGTCGCTCAAAATGCTCGGCTCCTCGGGAGCCCGCAGCCGCACCAGCCGGTCGATCGTGTATGGAACCCGCTGCTGCTGGCCGGTATAGTAGTGGCGCACCTGCAACTCGCCCAACAGGCCAATCGCCAGCAACTGAATTCCCGCCAGGATCAACACGCCCGCAATCACAAACAGCGGACCATGCTGGTCCATCACGTTCTGGTGCCAATCCACGAGCTTCAACACCAGCAACCCGGTCGAGATCAGGCTCCCCAACACAATGCCCAGTGCGCCGAACAGGCCGAAGAAATGCAGCGGGCGGCTCATGTACTTGATCAGGAACCGGATCGTCAGCAGATCGAAGAACACGCGGAAGGTACGCCCGATGCCATAGTGGCTCTTGCCCTTTTCGCGGTTCACATTCCGGATCGGAATCTCGCAGATCGACGCACCAAACCAGCTCGCCAGCGC
>DATMUN010000280.1:0-4493 GCA_035563895.1 Occallatibacter sp.
TGGGCGGGCGCACGCACGAGATTCAGCGGCTGATTGGGCGCAGCCTGCGCGGTGTGGTGGATCTGCACGCGCTGGGCGAGCGGACGGTGATTCTGGACTGCGACGTGATCCAGGCAGACGGCGGCACGCGCACGGCGGCGATTACGGGTGCGGCTGTGGCGCTGGGAATTGCACTGAATGCGCTGGTGAAGGCGGGGACTCTGAAGCAGTCGCCGCTGAAGCAACTGGTGGCGGCGACCTCGGTGGGCATTGTGGGCGGGCAGGTGCTGCTCGATCTCTGCTACGAGGAGGACTCGCAGGCAGAGGTGGACATGAACGTGGTGATGACGGCCGATGGCGGGCTGGTGGAGACGCAGGCCACGGCGGAGAAGGGCAGCTACTCGCGTGCGCAGTTGAACGGGCTGATCGACCTGGCCGAGGTTGGGCTGAAGGAGATCTTTGCGGCGCAGCGGGCGGTGCTGGGGCTTTGATATCACCGCGCGGCCAGCGCCTGTATCCAATCGTGTAGGATTTCCGGCGTTTGCAGGAGAACGGGGATGAGCACGCAGCAGGCGCAGGGTGGCGGGTTCGACTGGGGTGGGCTGACTCTGTTTCTGGCGTCGCTGGTGGTTCTGGCGCTGTGCGGCTGGATCGTGTGGCCGTTTCTGACGGGGCTGACGGCGGCGGTGGTGTTGGCGGTGGTGACGGCGCGACCGCAGAAGTGGCTGGCGGCCCGGGTGCGCAATCGCACGCTGGCTGCGGCCCTGGCGCTGCTGCTGGTGGCGGTGGCGATTGTGACGCCGACGCTGCTGGTGGCGGGCGCGATTGGCAGCCGCGTGATTGCGGTGGCCCGCAGCATGCAGGCCGACTCGGCGCAGCAGAGCTTGCAGGCGTTCCTGGAGCAGCATGCGCAGCTGAAGAGTGTATATGACGCGGTGCGCGAGAACATCGACTCCGACCAGGTGATCGAGAAGAGCCTGGCCTCGGCGGCGGGACGCATAGGGCCATGGGTGGGCCGCTCGATTGGCGCGGTCTTTCAGGTAGTGGTGATGCTGTTCGTGCTGTTCTTCCTCTATCGCGACCGCGAGGAGGCGGTGGCGCTGACGCGGTCGCTCTTGCCGCTTGAGGACGACGAGACGGATTTCCTTCTGCGGCGGCTGCGCACGTCGATCCAAGCGCTGGTGCTGGGGCGGTTTGCGGTAGCGGGAATCCAGGGGCTGGTGGCGGGCACGGTTCTGGCGCTGCTTGGCGTGCATGCGGCAGTGCTGCTGGGAGTGGCGGTTTCACTCTGCGCGGTGGTTCCGGCGGTGGGCGCTTACGTGGTGTGGCTGCCGGTGGCGGTGTATCTGGCGCTGACCGGCGAGTGGCTGCATGCGGCGATCCTGTTTGCGGTGGGCGCGCTGGTGATCAGCACGCTGGACAATTTTCTGTACCCGATCTTTGTGGGCTCGCACCTGCGGTTGCACACGGTGCCGATCTTTCTGGCCATGCTCGGAGGCGTGTTGCTGTTCGGCGTGACGGGGCTGGTGCTGGGGCCGATTGCGTTCAACTGCGCGGCCGTCTTGGCGCTGATCTGGCGGCGGCGGGTGCGCGGCACGCCGCTGCTGGTCGATGCTGAAGGCTAGGGGCATCCACCCACCTTCGCCACGCAGAGATTACGCAACCTGCGCCCGGGGCGCGGAATCTCAACAACTGTACTGACTCGCCTGCACGAGAAAGGATGGCTCATGTCCAACGACACGGCTTTGCGCCAACATCTTGTCCAGTTGCTTACCGGCAGCCACGCGCATGTTGACTTTGACGCTGCTATCAAAGGGTTGCCAGTCGAGCTGCAGGGGGAGCGTCCGGCGGGCGCGGAGCGCTCAGCGTGGGAGTTGCTTGAGCATCTGCGCATTGCGCAATGGGACATCCTCGAGTTCTCGCGGGACGCGAAGCATCAGTCTCCTGAGTGGCCGGGCGGCTACTGGCCGCCAACGGCTGCGCCGCCGGATGAGTATGCCTGGGAGAAGAGTGTGCGTGCCTTTCGGCACGATCTGAAGGCGCTGTGCGGGCTGGTGACTGACCCAGCCACGGATCTTTACGCGAAGATTCCGCATGGCGACGGCCAGACGATTTTGCGTGAGGCGTTGCTGACTGCGGATCACAACTCGTATCACCTGGGGCAGTTGCTGATGACGCGAAAACTGCTCGGGGCATGGCGGTGAAGTCTCCGCAATGCGCGCGGGAGCGTTCTATACCCGTGCAGGAGATAGGGTTACCGGCTGTGCTTTTGCGCACACTTTTTGCTTGCCGGGTTCTGCTACCATAGGGACGATTGCAGCACCCGCGCAGAGCGCGGGTTGATATTCCCGCCCGGCAGGCTCGAGTACCAGGAAGGCAGCGGGCAACCTACTCAGAAGGAGAATTCACATGCCTCTCGTTTCCATGCGGCAGCTTCTCGACGAGGCCGCCAAGGGCGGATACGGCGTCGGCGCTTTCAACGTCAACGATATGGAACAGATTCAGGCGATCATGATGGCGGCCAAGGAGACCAAGTCGCCGGTGATCGTGCAGGCCAGCCGCGGCGCGCGCAAGTTTGCCGAGGACCTCTACCTGTTCCGCCTGATTGAAGCGGCGGCAGAGCTAAACCCCGAGATCCCGATCGCGATGCACCAGGATCACGGCAACAGCTTCGAGACCTGTAAGAGCGCCATCGAGCTCGGCTACACGAGCGTGATGATGGACGGCTCGCTGAAGGAAGACGGCAAGACGCCGACCACCTTCGAGGAGAATGTTGAAGTCACGCGGCGCGTGGTGGAATACGCGCACGAGCGTGGCGTGACGGTCGAGGGCGAGATCGGCGTGCTGGGCGGCGTGGAAGACGGTCACGGCGCGGGCGGCACTGGCCTTGAGCACATCACCGACCCTGACCAGGCTGTCGAGTTTGCCGAGCGCACCGGCGTGGACGCGCTGGCGATCGCCATCGGCACCAGCCACGGCGCGTACAAGTTCACCAAGAAGCCGGATGGCTCGGTGCTGAAGATGGACATCCTGATCGCGATCCACAAGCGCCTGCCGCAGACCCACCTGGTGATGCACGGCTCGAGCTCGGTTCCGAAGGACCTGCAGGACATCATCAACCAGTACGGCGGCAAGCTGAACCCGACGTGGGGCGTTCCGGTTGAGGAGATCCAGGTCGGCATCAAGAACGGCGTGCGCAAGATCAACGTCGACACGGACAACCGCCTCGCCATCACCGGCGCGATCCGCAAAGTATTTGCCGAGACGCCGGAGAAGTTCGATCCGCGCGACTACCTGAAGCCGGCACGCGAAGCGATGGCCAAGGTTGTGGCCCTGCGCATGACGCAGTTCGGCCAGGCCGGCCACGCGGGCGACTACAAGCCGATTCCGATCACAGAGATCGCCAAGGGCTACGCCAGCGGTGCGCTCGACACGCGTCCGTCGGTTGTATCGAAGTAAGCCTCGCACACTCGCAAGGCAGAAAGGCCGCACCCTGAGGGTGCGGCCTTCTTGTTTGCGGCAGGTGTTTCATGAGCTGGCCCGAAGGAGATCCGTCGCTTTCCCACCCTTCCCCGCAAAAAGACGCGGGAAGAATGGGGCACCCATGCGGTGTTTATGGGCTGGCTCGTTGGATCAGGCTTGCGTGGCGGCGATGATGGATGCGCTCTGGTCGCGGTGGGTCTCACCGGCGCTCTTCATCAGCCAGTAGTTGAAGCCGTCTTCGATGGCCATAAGGGCGGCCTGGTTCATGTCGCTGGAGACGCCGGCGGTGACCCAGGGTTCGTGGCCGTCGGCGTGGAAGCTGACGGTAACGCGGACGTAGGCGGCGGAGTCGTGCGAAGAGACATCGAGGGCGAGCACGTTGAAGGTACCGAGGCGCATTTCGGCCAGGGCCGGATACCACTTCTCAAGCTCAAGGCGCATGGCCTTGGTAAGCGCGTCGACGGGGCCGGCTCCCTCGGCGCGCGTGGTGGTCACGGTGGTGTCACGGACAGAGAGCGTCATGAAGGCCTGCACGAAGCGATGGCCGATCTCGTCGGACTCGTCGAAGACGCGCCAGCTGCGGATGCCGAAGCGATTGCGAAGCGTGCCGAGGATGCGCATGCAGGCGAGGCGGAATGATATTTCGCTAGCAGTGAAGCCGCCGCCTTCGATCATGGCCTGGTTGGTGTCGAGGAACTTCTGCGCCTGTGCGGAGTCGAGCGACACGCCCAGCCCCTCAGAGAGCAGCATGATGTTGGCACGGCCGGATTGGCGGTTGACGCCGATGACAGGGCTGGCGCCGACGCGCGCGGGATCGCACCAGAGATAGGCGCCGGGGTTCTTGCGCTCGCTGGAGCCGTGCATGCCGGCCCACGTTCCGAATGCGCCATAACCAACGATGGGCGCGCTGTGCGGCGGCTCGAGGCTGAAGGCAGAGTAAGTGGAGTGGGCGAGGCTGGTGAGGCCGGTGAGTGACGACTCGGGGACGAACTCAGCCTCGCCGCGGAGCTGCATGCCGCCGATGACGGTGG
>DATMUN010000281.1:0-5149 GCA_035563895.1 Occallatibacter sp.
CCAGCTGAAACGTCCACTCCTCATACACGGCATCGGCCAGCACGCCGAGAGGCAGCGCGCCCGGCAGTTCCAACGGTCGGTCGTTCAGGTACGGAGCCGGGTGACCTGCGCTGGCCAGAATGCACGATCCATCCGGGCCAATCAGCAGCGCCAGGCACGTAGCAAAGCCGCCGCGCATACGCCCATAGAGCCGTGTATTGAGCTCCGTGAGAACGGCCGCAGGGCTGCCGACGAACCTCGCCACAGTGCGAACCGCGCCAACGATCAACGCCACCGTCATGGCAGCTTTCAGCCCCTTGCCGCTCACGTCGCCCACCAGAATCAGCGTCGACCCGGCATGCGACCCATCCAGCGGAATCACCTGGAAGAAGTCTCCGCCGACCTCTTGCGCCGGTCGATAAGCGCTGGTGAAGTCAAAGCCCGGCAGCGCAGGCAGCGCCTCCGGCACTAGCACCTGCTGCAACTCGCGCGCGCTGCGAAACTCCTGTTCGAGCGCGCTCTGCCGCCGGGCTGCGTCCTTCGTGTACCGGTAGACGGCGTAGACGATGGCAATCAGCAGCAGGGTATCGGCCAGCGTTTGCGCGTTGAAGACATTTCCGTTGATGGTGAAGATCGGCGCGCCGATCTTCTGGCCGATCGTCCAATGCGTGAACCGGCTGCCCTGCTGCACGGCGATGCGGATGATGGAGACCATCCCGTCCAGGCAGGCAGCCGCGGCAAGAAACCACCTGTCGAACGCCAGCCGCTTGCCGATGGCAAAACCCACCAGCACCAGCGGAAACGCCTCCAGGGTCGTGAAGATCGCCGTGAGGATGCCGTCGGCCAATGGAGCCCAGTAGGAGTACGCCGGATTGGACCAATCCGCCAGAGTCAAGGCTCCGTCAAGCGAAGTGCAGACGATCGAGATGATTGCCAGATAGTGCGTGAAGCGCGTGATGCGCGGCCTGTTGTCGAGTCGCAGCAGATAGAGCAGCAGGTACCACAGCCCAATGTCCGCCACACTCAGCACCGGCTGCAGCCAGCCGATGGCGGAGTTAAATCCTAATGGCAACCGAAGTCCTGTGAGGATCAAAGCCCCCAGGGCCGATCCCAGGTTTGCCGACAGAGCGAGCAGCACAAGCTGCGAGCGGTTCCGAAGCCAGCTCAGAACGGCAATCAGCAGAATGATCGTCTCAAGGAAGTGGATCGCGAAGTTGTATTGCCGGCTACGCAGCCAGGTATAGTCGCTCGCAGCCTTATGTTCAGCAATGGCGGTCGGGCTGCCGATTAACGGCGGTTCCACAAAGCCGCCGAGCTGATCCGAGTCGAATGACATCAGCGGCGCTTTCCATACACGGATTGCCAGAACACCGTCGCGAACCGAACCCAGGCCAAACGTCTGTGGGCCCGCGTTGTAGTAGTACTTGGGGTGCGGCGGCATCTCCCCGTAGTGCCCGATCAGTTGGCCGTTCCAGTAAATTTCATACGCATCGTCGATATGCCGAATAAACAGCGCAAGATCCGGCTCGGCTCCCGGAGCGGTGGCAATATGAATGTGCTTCCGGTACCAGGCGAAACCTACGTAGGCAGGATGTGCCTGCGCGCCCCAGGTGGTATCAGCCGTGATCTGCTCCCACGCGGAGTCGTCGATGTGCGCACCGGCCCATGAAGAGTCGTCCCCAAGATGGAACTGCCACATGCCGTCGAGCAGGGCAGCTCCTTTCCCCACGCCCTCAACCGCAAGTGTGGAAGTCGATCTGGTGGCAGGCACGGCCGCGCTCACCTGCAACGCGGTCAAGGCGCAGAGAAATGCTGCCGCAGCGCGCGGCACAGAGGCGGGAAGCCGTAGCATGCAACGAGCATACCGTTGCATCTCGCAATCTGGTAGCGGGAAGTTGAGCCCGGCCATACCGAAGTGCTCGAACTCGCCAACTAGAATGGTGGTTGCATGTCTCTGCTCATCCCCCCATTTCTGGACTGGCATCTGGCGTGGCTTGTCATTGCAGCCTTTCTGGGTGGTCTGCTGAATGCCGTCGCGGGTGGCGGTTCCTTCCTTGTCTTTCCGGCCATGCTGGGGACGGGGATGCTGCCGGTTCAGGCGAACGCGACCAACACCGTCGCCCTCTGGCCCGGCCAGCTCACGTCGATCGCCGCTTACCGTAAAGACATCCAGCGCAATCTGCGTCTGGCTATCTGGATGGGCCTCGCCGGTCTCGTCGGCGGCACCGCCGGAGCCATCGTCCTGCTCATCACGCCGCAGCGCACGTTTCTGCACCTGGTTCCGTGGCTGCTGCTCATCGCGGCATCCATCTTCGCGGTCAGCGGCCCAGTCTCGCGCTGGCTTGAGCGGCGCAAAGGCCGCGCCAATGCTGCGCACGCACCTCGAATCTTGCCCGTCTGCATCGCTACGGTATTCGTTTGCTTCTACATCGGCTACTTCGGTGCCGGAGCGGGATTCCTGATCATCACGCTTCTATCGCTCTTTGGTTTTCAAGACCTCACCGAGATCAACGCCCTCAAGGTGGTGTCGACGACGATGGCCAATGGCATGGCTTTCATCATCTTTATCGTCGACCGGCAGGTGCAGTGGCGCTACTGCCTCATCGCCATGGTGGCCTGCGCCATCGGCGGCTACACTTCCGCCAGCCTCGCGCGGCGCGTGCCGCAGCCTGTTCTGCGCGCACTGGTGGTTGTGATTGGCCTGTCCATGGCCGCATGGTTCTTCTGGAAGAATGGATAAGCGATGACTCTGCCCGCGCCCAGCTCCCGCCAGATATTTGAAGCCGTCGGATCGACCGCAGCGTTCTGCACCACCGTCTCTTTCGTGCCGCAGCTGGTGCGCGTATGGCGGCGCAAACAGGCAGAGGATATCTCCCTGTTGATGTTCCTGCTCTTCTGTCTCGGCCTGCTCTGCTGGCTCATCTACGGCATCGGCCTGCACTCGATGCCCATGATCATGGCCAACACCGCCACGCTGGTTCTGGCCCTGGCCATCCTCGTTCTCAAGCTTCGCTACGACCGGCGGAACCGGCTCCAAAGCGCACAGCCCCCGGCAATCGGCGATACCCCTTCCGCGAGTACACTGGATGTATGAGTCACGAAGGCATCCGCTTTGTCAGCCACGAAGAGGCAGCGAGCTCGGAAAAGGAGCAGCACCCGCTACCGCGCATCGCCATGACGCCGGAGAAGGTGCGCGTCCTGCTGACGGAGGGAAAGGGCCTGGAGATCGACTGGCAGGACGGCCACCGCAGTGCATGGACCTTTGCCTGGCTGCGTGAAGCCTGCCCCTGCGCCACCTGCGTGGAAGAGCGCAAGAACGAGGGCCGCAAGGCCGGCCAGCCACGCCCCAAGCATGCCGACCTGCTGCCGATGTACAAGCCTCCGGCGCGCCCGGCCAGCGCCCATGCCGTGGGCCGCTACGCCCTCCAGTTCAACTGGGAGGACGGTCACTCGGGCGGCATCTACTCCTGGGAGTACCTGCGCCGCCAGTGCCAGTGCCGCGAGTGCACCTTTGCCGCCGAAGAAACCGCCGGCATCCCGAACTGAACTCACAAGGCCTGTTGCCGAGGATGAGCAGCTTCCGCCGACTCGTTCAGTTCGGCCAGCAGCATGGCCAGCTGATCCTGCTTGCGCGAGCTCACGCCCAGAAAGCGGATTCCCACGCCCCGCCGATAATAGATTCCCTGCGTCACGCCCGCCATCCGGAACGGAATTCCCTCCAGGCTGAACTCCACCTCCACCCGCCGGTAGATGCCGGTAGGGAATGGTCTCTGGAGTTGAATGCGGCAGCCGCCGAAACTCAGGTTCACGAGCCGGCCAGACAGCCGGGCTCCCAGGTCGATCAAATAGACGCGCGCCTCCGCATCCACTGGAATACGAGGATGCAAACGGCGCTCGCGCCAGTTAACGGATGAAGGATTGTTGCCGGAATCGGTTGTGCACATGCGCAGCTCGCCTCTGCGAGGCGTTCAAGCGCATCAGTGGCCGCTCGCCAGCTCCCAGGGCCGCGCCGCAGGAGCTTCGTGCTCCTCGCGTCCGTTGAGCCGGTCGTAGTGGTAGAGGTCGCTCGTGGTGCCCAGCGACTCGTTGTAGAGGCTCTCGCCGCCACTGTACAACTTCAGCTCCTCGCTGAATGCATGGATCGCATGCAACTGCGCTGCCGTTGCCGGCAATTCATATTGAGAAGTCTTAATGAACTTCTGGTAGCCGCGGTCCAGCAGCCGCGCCACCTCACCCCGCACCAGCGCCCCGGCGGGCACCGCCAACGCCACCGGGCTCTCCGCATCTCCGGCAACAATCACCGCTCCCACGCCGTACTTCGAGACCAGCGTCCCGCCCGGTACTGCGGAGCTCGCCGCGACCTCAAATCCTTGCGCACGCAGCGCCTCCAGTACCTGATCGAAGGTGGGCTTGATGTTCTTGCGGGCCATGATTGCCTTCCTGTTTGCGAAGATTCAGAGCAGGGAATTGCACGATCCCCCTCCTTCCAATCTCGCACACCGTGCGCACGGGCCGCAATCCGGGCATTTGCGTTAAAGACAATTTTGCTTTACACGCCAAATTGCGCAGGACTACGATGCGCCACAGCCCGGGTACGCGCTTCCACTCCTTCCTCCTGTCCCCCATGAGCGTCCTCTGGGTAAGTCACGGAGGTTACCCATGAAAATTCAGTTGCGTCTGGCGGCCGTGCCCTTAGTGCTGGCCGCTGCGGTGTCTGCTTATGGGCAGGGTATGCCAACTGACCCTCCCAAAATCCTGCAAGTCACGGTTGAGTACCTGAAACCCGGCAAGGCGGGTATGCCGCACGACAAGACAGAAAGCGCCTTTGTCGCGGCCATGACGCGCGCCAAGTTCCCAACGCATTACATCGCTCTCAACTCCATGTCTGGAAAGGTACGGGCGCTTTACCTCACCGGCTATCCCACGTTTGCCGCGTGGGAGAAGGACAACAAGACAGTAGATGCGAATCATGCCTTTGGCGCGGAACTCGATCACGCTGCCCAGCTCGATGGCGAACTGCTCGACGAGATGTCGCAGACAATCCTCACCTATAGCGAGGAGATGAGCTTCCACCCGCGCGCAGACATTTCTCGCGCACGCTACTTTGAGATCACCGTGTTTCACGTGAAGCCCGGCAAAGGCAAAGAGTGGCGGGAGCTGGTAAAGCTGG
>DATMUN010000282.1:0-3142 GCA_035563895.1 Occallatibacter sp.
GCCGCCGTCGGAAACCACTAGCAGGGCCTTGCGCTGGTGGCGGGCCTGCCCCAGTTTCTCCACACCGTAGTAGATGGCGTCGAGCAGCGCAGTGCGGTGGCCGCTGCGCACGGTGGCCAGGCGCGCCTCAATGTCGTTTACCGAGCTGGTGAAGTCCTCGATCAGCTCGGGGCGATCGTTGAATCCGATCACGAAAAACTCATCCTCAGGGTTCGCGGTCTTGATGAACTGCAGAATTGAGTCCCGCGCACGCATGAGCTTGGACGTCATGGAGCCGGAAAGGTCAAAGATGATGCCTATGGAGACGGGCGCATCCTCGCTGGCAAAGCTGGTTATCTTCTGCTGGCCGTTGTTCTCGTAAACCTGGAAGTCTTCTTTCTCAAGGCCGGTGACAAGCCGGTTCATCGGATCGGTAACCGTGACCGGCACAAGGACGAGGTTCACGTTCAGACGGATGAGGCCTCCGGGTCGCGCCTGCGCCGCAGATGTTCCTGTGGCTGGCGTGGGCTCGGCACCCTTGGGTGCACCGGCGGGCGCCCCGGCGGCTGTGGGCGGCTTCACCTGCGGATTGTTCAAGGGATCGTCCTGCGCAATGGCAATCGCTGCACAGCAGAGAAGCATAACTGTGACGTATCCAATATTTCTGCGGGAGAAGCTGCCGCGCCTGTCGAAGTGCTGAGTCATGCGAGGGCCCCAGATAGTGAAGGCGATGTTAGCACGGCGGACCATTGCCAGTGTCACCACAATGTCGTTTCCGGCGGCGAGAAGTTACTGAAAGCCGCTGGGATACAATCGAGCCTGAGCGCCAGTGCTGCCGCGGCCTCGAAATAGCGGATTCCGGCGCAAAAGTAGCCGTTCAAATCGGGGGCACGATCAACCTGATGGCCACCATCTATCCATTTCGCGCATGGCACTACAACCAGTCGGCCGTAAGACTGGATGACGTTGTCACGCAGCCCTACGACAAGATCTCACCGGCCATGCAGCAGGCCTATTACGAGCGCAGCCCTTACAACCTGGTCCGCATCATCCTCGGGCTGCCTGAGCTGTTCGATGCCGGGCGGGGCGAAAGCGTCTATACGCGCGCCGCACGGGACTTCAAGGCATGGCGCGAGCAGAGCGTGCTGGTGCAGGAGAAGGATCCCTGCATCTATGCCTATTCGCAGACCTTTACCTCCCCCGGCACAGATGTGATCAAGGAGCGGCGGGGTTTTATCGCAATCGGCCGGGTGCACGACTACGCAGAGAAGGTGGTCTACCGGCATGAGTACACGCTCTCCAAGCCGAAAAGCGACCGGCTCAACCTGCTGAAGGCGACCCACGCGCACTTCGGACAGATTTTCATGCTCTACAGCGACCCGGCCTGCTCTGTCGAAAAGATTCTCTACGACGGAGCATCTGCACCGGACGCCGAGGTGACCGACGAGTACGGTGTGGTGCACAAGGTGTGGCGTGTCAGTGATCCCGCGTCGATCCGGCTGCTGACTACGGCCATGGCCGACAAAAAACTCATCATCGCCGACGGACACCATCGCTACGAGACAGCGCTGAACTACGCAAAGGAGCGCGCCCCGGCCCAGCCGCCTGCGGAGACCGAGACTGCCACCGGGCAGTTGCCGCGGCCGCCGTACCCTGAGGCTGCGGTGATGATGACCTTCGTGAACATGGACTCCGAAGGGCTGGTGATTCTACCCACGCATCGCGTGATGCACTCGCTGGCGAAGTTTGATGCTTCAGAATTCGCGAAGACTGCCGAAGCCTACTTTGCAGTGACGAAGCTGCCTGAAGGCGACGCGCCAACATTGATCGCTACATTGAAGGCTGAGGGCGGCGTAGCGTTTATTGCCATAACCAGCGCTGGCGACTACCTGCTGCGCGCGAAGCCTGGAGCTGCAGCCGCGGCGCTGGCTGAACTGCCCGTTCCTCAGCGCCAGCTCGACCTGAGTTACCTGCACACCATTCTGCTGGACCGCATCCTTGGACTGGACGCCGAGAAGGTTCGCGAGCAGACGAACATCCGCTATCTGCGCGACGCTTCAGAGGCCGTGGATCAGGTGCGGCGAGGCGAGGCGAACGTGACCTTCCTGACCAACCCGGTGACGATGGAACAACTGCGGGAAGTGGCCTTTGCGGGCTCGGTGATGCCACAAAAATCGACTGATTTCTACCCGAAGCTGCTGAGCGGCCTCACCATCTACGCATTGGAGTAGACCCGCAACTTGCTTCGCAAACGACCCCATCGCTGGACCATGAGAATGCTCGAGGGCGCAGTGGCTCTCCTGCTCACTGCCTTTGCTCTTGCTGTGCCCTGCCAGGCGCAAGCACCGGCCGCACCTGCGCCGCGATTTGTTGTCGTGCTGGATGCTGCGCACGGAGGCGACGACCTGGGTGGACGGCTGGCCAGCGGACAGATGGAAAAGGCCGTGACGCTGGCATTGAGCGTCAAGCTCCGCTCCGTGCTCAATGCGCGAGGCATCGCCGTGGTAACCACGCGCGAGGCCGACGCCGCGATGGAAGACGACCGGCGCGCCGGCATTGCCAACCATGCCAAAGCCGCTGCCTGCCTGAGCCTGCACGCCACTGAAACCGGTGCTGGGCTGCATTTGTTCACCTCTTCGCTCGCGCCTGCCGCGGCTACACGCTTTTCCGCATGGAAGACCGCTCAGGCCGGAAGCATAACGCGCAGTCTGGCGCTTGCGGGCACGGTGAACTCAGCGCTGCTGAGCGCGGGTATGAAGGTGACACTCGGCCGCACGACGCTGGCTGGCGTGGACAGCATGACCTGTCCCGCCGTAGCGATTGAACTGGCGCCAGAACGCGGCGTGGACGGCAAAGTAACCGCCGAGCCGACCGACCCGGACTACCAGGCGCGCGTGGCCGCAACGCTGGCCTCGGCGCTGCTTGCATGGCGTGCAGACGGCGCGCAGACAGGAGCGCGCCGGCCATGATTCCCCGCTACCAGAAGATCCTCTTTTTCGTGCTGCTGGCTGCCGCGCTCGTGATGGGCGGCGTTCTGTGGCGTCTGCGGCAGCGCGCGCATGAGCGCATGCTGGCTGGGCAGGACTCCGCACCAACGCAGGCTCCGGCCGTAGCGCCCACCGAGCAGGCCACTCTGCTGGTGGCGAACGATCTGGACGGCTCG
>DATMUN010000283.1:0-2137 GCA_035563895.1 Occallatibacter sp.
AACACATGCGGCCGCCCATCCTGCCGGAACACGGCCCGCCGCAAGAGCCAGCGGTTTGGTTTTGAACCGAAGGAGTGGACCGTCTGATCGGCGGAAGCCAGCAGATCCTCCAATCCGAGTTCGCTCGCGGTGCGTCCAAAGCAGCGCGCGTGCGGAACGCCTAGCAGTTGCACGCCGGCGTCGTTCACCAGTTGCAGCACCTCGTCACGATCGAAGGCGAACAGCGGCGAGTGCATGACTTCCAGGATCCGCGCCAACAGCGCTGTTGCCTCCAGCGAACGGACACGCTGTTTTTGCAGGAGGTCAGCGAGCGCGTTGACCTCTCCGGCGAGCTCGCCGAGCGGATCGGGCGAACCTGCCCCGCGCGCGCGGAAGGAGTAGTCGCCTTCCCGCAACGACGAAACTACGTTGGAAAGTGTCTGAAGCGGGCGTACCAGCGTCTCAATAAGCGCGCCGGCCACGAGCCCGAAGTAAACCAGCAGGCACAGCGCCATCAGCAGCGCCATGGAAAGCGTGATGCCCTGCTGCCAGCCCAGGATCGCAGCAAAGAGCAGGCCTGGTAGCGTTAGCAGCAGGCTGTAAAGCCATGCCCTGCGCACCGCCGAGCGGGACCGCCTTCGATCTTGCTGCTCATAGGCCATATTTCTCGATGCGACGATACAAAGCAGCGCGGCTCAACCCCAGAGCCTCTGCCGCCTGCGAGATGTTTCCGTCGCAGCGGCGCAGGACCTTGCGGATCAGCAGCGCCTCCATCTCGTCGATGCTCATATTGTCCAACGACGGCGCCGCGGTGGGGCGTGTCGACGCCACGGCGAGATTTGCGGGCTCGATCTCTTCGCCACGGCAAAGAAGAACCGCGCGCTCCACGGTGTGCTCGAGCTCGCGCACGTTGCCTGGCCATGCATATTGCAGCATCTGCTGCATCGCCGCCGAGGAGAAGCCCTTCACCTGCTTGCGGTAGCGCGTGCGGTTGCGCCCCAGAAAGTGCCCTGCCAGCAGCGGAATGTCTTCGCGCCGCTCGCGCAGTGGAGGCAGGCGAATCTCGACGGTGTTCAAGCGGAAGAGCAGATCTTCGCGAAAGTTTCCGTTGCGTGCCTCCTCATGCAGGTCAGCGTTGGTGGCCGACAGCACGCGCACGTCCACCTTGCGTGTCTGCGAGCTGCCTACCCGTTCAAGCTCGCCTGTCTCAAGCACGCGTAGCAGCTTGGCCTGCTGGCGAATCGGCACGTTGGCAATCTCATCGAGGAAGAGCGTGCCGCCGTTGGCCAGCTCGAAGCGGCCCACTCGATCAGTGCGCGCATCAGTGAATGCGCCTTTCACGTGCCCGAAGATTTCGCTTTCAAACGTGCCTTCAGGAAGGCCACCGGCGTTTACGGCGACCAGCGCTGCACGCGCGCGTGGCGAAGCCGCGTGCAGCAGCTTGGCAACAATCTCTTTGCCGGTGCCGTGCTCGCCCGTGATGAGTACGTTGGCATCGGACGGCCCCACCTGCCCGATCAGCTCAAGCACCGGCTGCATCGACGGTGCTCCGGCGACAAACTCCGGCATGCCCTCGGCGCGGAGCAGACGGTTCTCGAGCTCCAACTGCCGCGCGCGCTTCAGAGCCTGGTGCAGTTCCGCGTGCACGCGAATCAGCGAGACAAGCCGCTCGTTCTCCCACGGCTTCTGGATGAAGTCGCGCGCGCCGCGCTTGATGCTCTCTACGGCGAGATCGATGTTGCCCCACGCCGTCATCACGATAACGGGCAGGCGTGGATCGATCTCCTGGATACGCGCCAGAAGGTCCAACCCCTCTTGTCCGCTGGTCGTATCGCGCGTGTAGTTCAGGTCGATGAGCAGAACGTCGTAGTCGCTCTGCCCCAGCGCTTCGAGCACGAGCTGCGGCGAGCGCACGCATTCCACGCGAAGGCCCTTCGGCTCCAGCAGCAGTTCCACGGCCTCGAGAATATGCGGCTGATCGTCCGCCACCAGAACGCGGATGTTGTCTTGCAGCTTGCGCGCTTCCGTCATGCTTGCCCCGTTTTGCCCACCTACTGCCGTGCCGTCTCCACTACGCCAGATAACGCATCGCTAAGCGAGATTCCGTAGTCCGCCAGTACGGACCCGGTGGCGCGCCGCACCTCGATGCGCGCCTTCT
>DATMUN010000284.1:0-2087 GCA_035563895.1 Occallatibacter sp.
TCAACTTCGCCAAGCCCTTCGACTGCGAGGGCAAACCCCGCCTGCTCGACCGCGAACGAGTAAAGGCCAAAGCAGCACAAAACGCCCGAGCATAAGGCAGGCAGCCAAGTGCTCCCACAGCGAAGTCCGTTCCACCACAGACGACGTGTGCCCCTGGTCTCGCCTTTGAGACCAGGGAAGGCAAGCCCCTCGCCTTGCCCCAACATGATCCCTGGTCCCTCGCCCTTAGTCTCTCGCTTTATCCACGCCCCCTCCATCCGCTATCGTGAGAGGCGCAACATGAGGTGCCGGATCGAGTGAGCGCGCAAGAGCAAGCCAAGCCCAAACGTAGTGTCACGTACTTTCCTCGCGAGCACGGCGCCACCGCCATGGTGCTCACGCCCATCTTCTGCGTCTGGATCCTCGCCTGGCTCAGCGCGCACGCCTGGCGCTGGCAGGAGCTCGCGCTGCCCGCAGCCGCCTTCTCCGCCATGGCCGCAAAAGACCCAGCCGTTCTCGTGCTGCGCGCCCGCTTCATCTGGAAGCGCCCTCACCCGGACGCTGCTGCCGCCACCCGCTGGTTCGCCGGTTGGCTCGTCCTCTTTCTCGTCTGCACAGCGGCAGTGCTCTCCGTGTGGCCGCTCCGCGCCGTGGTAGCCATGAGCCTTGCCCTCAGCGCTTACGCAGCGCTGGCCATCGCCGTCAACGTCAAAAACCTGCAGCGCTCCACGCTGTTCCAGCTCGCCAGCGGCGCCGCGCTCACCTCCAGCGCGCTCGCCACGGGCCTCACCGCCACTGGCAGCATCGCGCCGTGGTGCTGGGCGTTCTGGGCGCTGTCGATGCTGCAAGCCTTCGCTGGCATCCTCGTCGTCCACGCGCGGCTCGACGCGCGCCTAGCCCTGCGCGGCACCGCACCGCCCGACAACAAGTTCCGCCGCGCCGCCATCTGGACGGTGGCCGTGCTGGTAGGCCTCGCGCTCGCCGCGGCCTATCTCAAGCACATTTGGATCGCCGCAGCCCTGGCCGCCGCCGTCGTTGGATACGCCTACGATCTCCGCGCACAGAAGAGCAAAGAATCCCTGCAAACGCCGCTCAAAACCGTCGGCCTGCGCTCGCTGGCGCTGTCGATTGTTTTTTCTCTGCTGCTGATCCTGGGGCTTATGTAGCGCAATCTGCTCGCATTGGCCACGCAATGCGAAAAAACCTGCTCCATTTGCAGTGCAATTCGCGCAGGTCCCCGCATTTTTCCTGTGTGAATGCACCGTGAATGGTGATATCCACAGAAGTTTCTAAGATTTGCACTTGTTTCCACAGATCGAGTAGGCGCAGAGTCTCAAATCAAGTGGTGACCCCGTAGGGAAACGGACAGCAAGTCCGCACCGGCAGGCAGGGGCAGCCTCCCTGGAGTCAGGCTTCTGACCCACGGCGCAAGTCGCGGATCGAGGCAGGAAACCGAGAGATTGTTCAACGCCCGCTAAGGCCGGATTTACTGGACTCGGTGAAGGGTGAAGATTCATCGGCGGCGCAAGCCGAAGATGCAAAGTTCACAATTCGCAAGGGGATTCATCATCGATCCAACCGTCGCTAAGGGCAAGGGGCAACCCAAGCCGACAGCAGCGGAGCCGAGAAGCAAGGCAGCCGGGGAAACCCGGACGGACTGAGCGACGAGGCAGCGCCGAAGGCCCAGGATTCAAGGGCAACCGAGAGGAAAGGGACCGGTCGGCGCCGGCAGCGGAAACGGAAGATGCGGGGCAACCCGTAAGTTCCAGCCGAGGCCGCAGCCAGCGGAAAGCGATCCGGAGAGATCCGGCGATCGAGCCAATGGCACAACCGGAAGGCGATTCGGTGGCGAAAGCCGTGCAGAGTCACCAGCCGGAGCCGGAAGATTCGCACCGCGGCGCAAGCTGCAGGAGGATCATCGGCGATACCGAAGGGCCGTCTACGGGGCAACCCGAAGCACGGGTCATCGGCACCGCCGAAAGGATGCAGGGCCGGGAAACTGGCTCACGGCATCGCCGGTAAAGCCGGACCGATACGGCAGGCGGGGCAACTCGCACGACCGCATCGGCGGGCCGCAGGCCAGCGGGCACGCAGCGGGGAAACTCGTT
>DATMUN010000285.1:0-2626 GCA_035563895.1 Occallatibacter sp.
GAGCCATTGGTCTTGAGCTTTCTGCGTGACGTGACCGAGCAGCGAGAAGCGCTGGAGCGCCTGCGCCGCGCTGACGAGCAGATCCGCTCAATTGTAGAGAGCGTGAACGACTACGCCATTTACCTGCTCGACAAGGACGGCTGCGTCTCCACGTGGAACCCGGGTGCGGAGAAGATCAAGGGGTACTCGACGGAAGATGTGCTGGGGCGGAACTACTCCATGTTTTTTACGCAGGAGGACGTGGAGCGGGGACGGCCTACGGAGTTGCTTCGGCTGGCTGCCGAACGTGGGCGCGTGGAAGGCGAAGGATGGCGCGTGCGCAAGGACGGCTCGCGCTTCTGGGCCAACATTGTGGTTACGGCCATTCATGACGCGACGGGCGCGGTGACAGGATATGCGAAGGTTGCACGCGACTTTACCAACCGCAAGCGCGCGGAAGAAGCAGTGCTGTTGCAGTTGAGCACGGCGCTGCTGGCGAACATGGATGTGCGCGCGCTGCTGGGTGCGCTCTCGGCGAGTTTGCGCGAGGTGGTGCCGCACGAGTGCGCGATGCTTGGCCTGCATGAGCCGCACCGGCACTCGCTGATGGAGCAGTTCATCGGTGAAGGCGCGGAGCGCTCGCAGGGACACGAGGTGAAGCTGGAATTGAACAATTCGCCCTCGGCGCGTGCGTTCAACACGCGTGAGCCGGTGCTGGTGAGCAGAGTGCAGGAGGCGCAATTTCCTGCGGAGGGGATGCGCCACGTTACCAGCCTTGGGGTGCAATCGGGGTGCTGGGTTCCGCTTGTGCATCGCGGCGAGGCAGTGGGAACGCTGATGGTGGGAAGCCGCATTGAGGGCGCGTACACGGAGCGCGACGCGGCGATGCTGATGCAGATGGGCGACCAGGTGGCGATGGCTGTGAGCAACGCGCAGGCCTACCGGCAGATTGCCGAGTTGCGCGACAAGCTGAGCCAGGAGAAACGCTACCTGGAAGAAGAGATCAACCTCGAGAATCGCTTTGAAGATATTGTGGGCGAGAGCGCGGGGCTGCGCACGGTGCTCAAGCAAATCGAGACTGTTGCTCCGACGGATGCGACGGTGCTCATCCAGGGCGAGACCGGCACGGGCAAGGAGCTTCTGGCGCGTGCGATTCACAGGCTGAGCCCGCGATCAGATAGGACCTTCATCAAACTGAACTGCGCGGCGATTCCGGCGGGGTTGCTGGAGAGCGAGTTGTTCGGTCACGAGAAGGGAGCCTTTACCGGCGCGATTGCGCGCAAGGTAGGCAGACTGGAGCTGGCGCATGAGGGCACGCTCTTTCTGGATGAGATTGGCGAGATGCCGCTGGACCTGCAGCCGAAGCTGCTGCGTGCATTGCAGGAGCGTGAGATCGAGCGGCTGGGCGGGAATCGTCCAATCCCGGTGAATGTGCGGCTGATTGCTGCGACGAATCGCGACCTGGCGCAGATGGTGGCCGACAAGGAGTTCCGCAGCGACCTGTTCTACCGGCTGAAGGTGTTCCCGATCTTTGCGCCGCCGCTGCGCGATCGCAGTGAGGACATTCCCACGCTGGTGCGGCACTTTGTGGCCGCGCACAGCAGGCGGATGGGCAAGTCGATCGTAAAGATTCCCGATGCGACGATGAAGGCGCTGATGCGATGGAGCTGGCCGGGCAACATCCGCGAGCTCGAGAACATGCTGGAGCGTGCGGTGATTCTGACGCGTGGACAGGAGCTCTACGTGCCGCTTGCGGAGCTGGAGCTTCCGGCGGAGCAGCAGACGCACGGCGCGCCGGAGAGTCCGACGCTGCGCAGTGCTGAGCGCGACCATATATTACGTGTGCTACGCGAGACCAATGGACAGATCGGCGGCGATGACGGAGCGGCTGCGCGGCTTGGGTTGAAGCGCACTACGCTCAATTCCAAATTAAAGAAGCTCGGCATCGAGCGTGCTGACTATATGTAGTCACGGTGACGAAATATCGTCGTCGTCACTTCGTCACTTTCGTCTTTGCCACAAACCCCGCTGAAACTGACTAATCCGAAAACGTGTTGAAAGCAGGCGGTTTGCGCCCGTGCGTGTGCTTCGTCACGAGTTTGGCATGCGCCTTGCAATAGTCAGGGTATGTTGAGGATTACCATTCACGAGCCAGTAGAAGCGGCAACCATGCAGATGACGCTGGTGGGCCGCGTGGCTGGACCGTGGGCCATGGAACTGGACCGCGTTTGGGCTGAGACTTCTCCCCGTCTCGGCAAGCGCAGGCTGACGATCGATCTGAGTGATGTGACGTATGCAGATGCAATAGGAAAGAGCGTTCTGGTGCGGATGCTTTCCTATGGCAACGCTGAAGTGATTGCCGGTTCATTGCAGTCCTACGATCTGGCGGAGGAAGTGACGAAGCTGTATCAACAGGCTTAGGTAACAGGAGGGCAAAGCCATGCACGCGAACTACGAAGGACAGACCACAGTTGCAAATCAGACCCATCAGGCTGGCGAATTCATCCGGAAGTTTTCTCCTGCGGCGCAGAAGGATCTGATGTCGCTGGCAACGCCTTCGTCGTATCCGGCGGGATGCGTGCTGTTTGCCGAGAAGGAATCGGCGCGTGGCGTGTACGTGGTGATGGAGGGCGAAGTGAAGCTCTCG
>DATMUN010000286.1:0-5435 GCA_035563895.1 Occallatibacter sp.
AGCGTGGCGGCGAAGCGTGGGGTGTGGAAGATTGGTTCGCGGCGGCGGAGTTCTTCGAGGATGGGCAGGAGCTCCGGGGTAGTGTGGGTAAAGACATCCTTGGTATCCGTAGCTTCGCGCGTGAGAACTTCCTTGTCCGGCACAACAATCTCCTTTGAGCGAATCGTAGCGCGGGTGTGCAGAGCGGCGCAAACGGCGCGGAGAGTCAGCGGCCGGCGGGCGTGAGCGTGGGGGCGCGCAAGGGCGTGGTTTCGATCTCGATACGCGTGTCTTTGGGGAAGACTACGTCGCGGCCATTGCGCAGGAAGTTGTCATAGAAAGACAGCGCTGCGCCGTAGCTGCCGAGGCCGGCGGCGAGGTAGCGGTTGGCGGCGGTGACGCCGACGATGCGTCCGAGGAGGCCGAAGCCGTTGGACGCGACGGCATTGCTGGCGTAGATGCTGCCGTCTTCGTCGAAAGCGTGCGCGGCCAGGAGCGAGAGAAAGAGCGGAGCGAGGGCGTCAGCGCGGTTCTTTGGGCTGAGGGTGCCCTCGGCGTCCAGGGAGAGATCCTGCGGTTGGGGTGTGGCTGCTCCGGCGAGTGCGCCTTCAATTGGACGGATTGTTTCGCGCGACATTTGCAGCTGCTGGAAGGTGAAGCGGAGTTTGCCGTTGCGGCCGAGAGAACGCGCGGCGCTGACGGCGGTGACTTTGCCGATGAGGGTGGACCCCTGCGGGACGACGAGTTGCTGATTGCGGCCGTAGACGGGCTCGACAACGAGAGCCTGCACCGCGTCGCCGGGATGAGCACGGGCGGAGGAGAGCTCGCCGAGAAGCACGGCGTGGATGGTCCAGGTCTCCTGAGCGCCGGGTGCGGAGGTGACCTGAGACGGCGGCGGTTCGGCGGTGAGTGCGGGCAGTTGCAGCGGCGATGTCAGATCGAACGACCAGGCGGTATGGGCCTCGATGCGCTCCGGGTGCCAGGGGAGTTGGTGGTAGACGAACTGCAAGGCGCGATCGGCTTTGCCTGGGGCGGTGAAGACGGCAATCTGGTCATGCGCGCGCTGCGAGACTCCAGCCCACACGCGGTGAGGCAGTGACAGGTGCGGCTTCGCGCCGGGAGCAACGAGGTGGACGACGGGTGTGCCGTCGTTGGCGGTGGCTGCGGCAAGGTAGACGGGGCCGCCGGGCAAAAGCAGTTGATTGAAGCGCACGGTGGCGATGTGAAAGGGGGTGAAGTCTCCGTGGAGACGTGCGCGCAGGCGGAGGCTGTGCGCGGGTGCGAGGCTGACTATAGTGCCGTGGATCGGGGTTCCGCTTGGGACGACGAGGTGGTCATCGGAGTAAAGCGGGTGCATTAGACGGCCTTCGATGGCTTCGCCTATGCGCATGGGGTAGTGATGGAGGATCTCGACTTGCAGGCTGGTGCCGGGCAGCAGCACGAGCGGGGACGCCGATTCGAGGGTCGGCATGGATTGGGCAGGCATGTCGGCCGGGCGCGTCTGAAGCGCCTGCGCGGCGGCGGCAGATGCGGCGCAGGCGAGCAGAGCATGGCAGAGGATGCGATGCAGAGATGGCGGCATCTGTGCGAACTCCCGGAAAAAGGATGGCATAGTCTGGGACGATTCGCCCGTGGAAATGGAAGCGTCTCAGTCGCCGGAAGGCTGGGCGCGGAGGGCGGCTACTTCGCGGCTGAGGGTATCGATGCGCTCTAGGAGCTCTTTGTGGCGCTTGTCGGCAATGGAGGGGTCGAAGGGCTCGATGTAGAAGGTGCCGTTGGGCTCGAGCTCGCAGCGCTTGACGTCGTGCACATGCTCGAAGCCCTGGCGGTGAAGGACTTCGATGAGCTCGGTGTGGGTGAGGGATTCACGCTCGACGGCCTTGCGGTCGATCTGGCCGTCGCGAATGAGCACGGCGGCGCGGCCCTCGAGCACACGCGTGAGGCGTGGGGAGCGGAAGAGAACGCGCACAACGAGCCAGTTGACGGCGAGTAGACCTACGGCACCGATGACGCCGCCGGTGATGGAGTTGTCGTCGCCGATGATGGCGTTCTGCACGGTGTTCGACAGCGAGAGGAGAACGACGAGGTCGAAGGGATTGAGCTGCGCTAGCTCGCGCTTGCCGAAGATGCGCAGCAGCAAGACCAGAACGAGGTAGACGATGACGGGCCGCAGCAGCTTTTCAAGGAGCGGCAGGGGCAGGTGGAACATGTGGTCCAGCATGGCGGAGAAGTCCATGCTGCGAGGATACCGGCGCGCGGGCTATTTGGACAGGCGGATGACTACGTTGACGTCGTGCGACTGGGGATCGGCGATGTAGGAGTTGGTTATATGTACGCCGACAAGGGTACGCTGCAGTACGGGATCGTGGACCTGGACGTTCGTGATGAAGCTGGCGACGTAGCTCTCATTAAAAGGATCGCCGGGCATCATCTGCCAGTTTTTGATCAGCATGGCGCGAAGCTCGTCTGAGGCTCCCTCGAACTTGACGAAGGCAAGGTGGTAGACCGGGCCTGTTTCGATGGTGATGGCGTAGTTCACTTTGCCTGCCGCGTCGTCGAAGACAGGCTGCGGCGTGAGCTTCACGTCGAGATAGCCTTTTGCCTTGAAGCGTTGTGCGACAGCGAGCCAGAGGCTGCGGAGGCGGACGCCCGGTTCCGGGGCGCCGGGTCTCTCGGCGAGGATCTTATCGACTTCGGGTTGGGTGATGGGTGTGCCGGCGGGGAGCTGGATGGCACCGATCTGGTAGTGCTTGCCCTCGCTGATGGTTACGGCGAAGGGCACATGGATGCCGTTGTCGTCGATGGTGGCATCGCCTGCTTGCCTGGCGGTGGCGTGGGCTGCCGCGTAGCCGTGATCCAGATAGAAATCGGTGAAACTGCGCTCAATGTTGCTGGACGAATTGGCAGCGTCATAGGAGGCTGTGTCGTCTGCGGCGGCTATGTCGTTCGCCTTCGGCGTCCACTCGAGCGAAGCGCCTCGCACTGTCACCGGTCCGGCGAAGACGCGCGGTGCGCTGATCGTATAACTCATCAACGTGGCAGTGGCGCGGCTACGTGTCGGGGCTGCCGGAGTGGCCAACACGGCGGCAGGTAGCTTGCGCTCAGCCAGCATCTGCTCGAGCGCTGCGCGGACGGCTTCGGCGTAGCCGTTCTCTGTGGGGACGAGTCCGTGAAAGAGAGGAAACTGCTTGTGGAGCGCGGCTGTGATCTCTTCGTCTGAGCCGAGCGGGATGTTGTCGTAGCGCGCCTTGAGCAGGCCATCGGCTTGAGTGATGGAGAAGATGAGATCGACGCCATCGAACTTGAAGGCGAGCGTGGCAAACATGCCGGTGTCCATGAGCTTCTTGGAGTGCTCATTCATCTCGGCGTAGTTGAGGACGGCACCTTTTTTCAGCTCGGCGGCGGCGAGCAGTTCTTCGGTGGAGTACTCAGGTGCGCCATTGAACTGGATGGTCTTGGGCTGGAACTTCTGGCCGTGAGCAGAGGGCAAGGCAACGCAACAAAGAAGTGCGGCAACGAGCACAGCGATGTGGGTTCGCATGTTGTGGCAAGGGTAGCAGAAGCTGGAAAGCCTCGATCAGCCGGTCCTTTCGTGGGTTTACGGCCGCATATTTACAAAGAATGAACCTGTTGGTATGTCCCTAGGGTGCGGGTGCGTAGTCCTTGTACTCGGAGGTGAATAGCGTGCACCGGGTGGTGTAGCGGGCCGCGCCGGAGTCGCCGTGGGGAACGACCTCGGTATTGATGTAGGACTTGATTGGCAGAATAAGCGTGCGGCCGCCGACGGAGACCGGGCCGTAGTCGACGCGTAGGTTCTGGCGGTGGACGACATCGGTCGGTTTGAGATCCGCCTCGACGATCATGCGGGCAACGATGCCTGACGCCGGATCGACGAAGAGGAAGCCGTGGTAGGGCGCGGTGGTCTTGAAGTTGTGCCAGCTGGTGCTGGTCTGGAAGTTGCCAGAGACACCGCCTCCGCCACTTCCGCCGCCACCACCGAGGGTTGAGGCTGTGGTGGCGCTGTAGAAGTTGGCTACGCCGGTCTGCTTCACATTAGGGAAACAGCAGATGTTGACGGCCAGCCGAGAGTGCTTGGCGGGAACGCTGAACTGGAAGACGGCAACAGATTTGCCATTGACCATCTCCCAGCGGGCCCAGGCGAGAGTACCTGCGGCCTGGGCTTCGCGCAGTACGGTTCCGAGGCTGGTGTCGGGTTCCTGCAGGGCGATCATACCGTTTGCGCCCCAGTTGGGCTGGGCCTTTTCGGCGGGGAGCTTTTCCTGGCCGTGCTGGCTCGGGATGCGTGCCTCTGTGGAGTTGATGTAGTGGACGTAGGCCGCAGGATCGGAAAAGCTGGTTCCTACGGTGACGTCTTTGGCGCCGCCCTGCAGCCCTGAGCCTCCGGTGATGGCGGCTACGTCGTCCTGAAAGCGCAGCGTGGTGCGCGTGGCAGCGAGCGTGGGGAGTTGATCGTAGACGCCGGAGACGTAGGCGGAGGCTTTGTTGAGGATCGCCTTCTGCCCGGCGGCGTCGGGCGCCGGTGTGGCGGGCACGTCGCGCTCAGGCGGGATGAGGTCGGCGCTCCGTGCTTCCAAGACATAGATCTGCTCTGTGGCGAGCCGGCCGGGCACGTAGCTGACGAGGCTGTTCATGGTAGCGCGCGTAAGCTGCTGCGTGAGTTCGACCTGCTTGAGCGCGGTGGCAACATCGGCGTCCGATTTTCGGTCCTGCGCGAGGGAACGGAGGAGGTCTTCCAACTGTCCGACAGTGATGGGGCGCGCGCCCCAGGCTGGCGCGGCGAGCACCAGTAGAATCCAGATAAACTTCTTCATTTTTTGATCAGCCTCAAAAGAAGGGCGCGCCTGCAGTAATCCCGCCTATTTTGCAGCGGTGTAGTTTTTGTATTCGGATGTGAACAAGGTGCGACGGATGGAGAACGCACCGGCGGAACCGGAGTCACCGTTAGGGACGACCTCGGTCAGGACGACGGAGCGCATGGGCACGATGAGAGACTTTCCGTCCACGGTAACGGGCGCATAGTCGATGCGCGAGTCGACTTCGTGGACAACGTCAGTCTGCTTGAGCTCGTCTTCGACGATCAGGCGAACAACTACACCGGTCTCAGCGTCGACGAACAGGTTGCCGTGGTAGCCCACGCCGTTTTTATAGTTGTGCCAACTGGTGGCGGTTTGCAGGTTGCCAGCGGCACCGCCTGCCGAACCTGCTGAGCCTCCGGGCTGGCCGGCTCCAAAGCCTGAAGCGGACGTGAAGCGCGCCGTGCCGGCCTGGGCGACATCAGGGAAGCAGCAGACATCGACGGCCATGTGGGTCTTCTTCTTTTGCACTGCAAAGGAGAAGACCGCGGCCGGGCGGCCGTTTACTGTCTCCCAGCGCACCCACTGGAATCCGCCGCTGGCTTGCGCCTCAGGGAAGACCTGGGAGAGGCCTGGGCTCGG
>DATMUN010000287.1:0-2476 GCA_035563895.1 Occallatibacter sp.
ACGAGATCGAACGGCTCTTCAGAAGGCTCAAGGGATTCCGCCGCATCTTCTCAAGATTCGAAAAGCTCGACGTGGTCTTCCGAGCATTCCTCAATTTCGCCCTCATCGTCGAAGCTTTGCGGTTAGTGTGAACACGACCTAGTTCACTCAGGCGATGGAGCGGCCCACACTCCCCTGGGTGCGTTCGCGTTCGCGTTTCCAGGCGCCGGAGCGCCAAGAGCTGGAGTTATAGGTGGGCTGGACTTCGCTGGGAGTTTCTGCCGGGGTGGAAATGAGGCGGGCGGAGGACTCGAACTCGTCGGTGTACTCAGCGGCGACCGGTTCTGCAGGCACGGGGACGGGGCGCGGGGTGATGGGCCGCGTTGAAACGGCAGAAACGGCCGTGGTGTCCACACCCCAGGAAGCGGCCATGCGCGAGGCTGTGGAGGCGCGAGCGGCAAGCTTGATGGACTTCCTGGACGCTGCGGGTTTCTCGACCGGGGACGGGCGGACGGAGATGGTTTTGGCAATGAACTCGTCGACGAGCTTGTGAAGACAGGTTTGCCCGCAGAGGTGCTTGACACCAGCGCGGAGGCGGCTCTGCGAGGTCCAGTCAGCGATGCGCAGTTCGCCGTGGTGGTCGTAGGCGACAAACCAGTGGTTGGTCTGCTGTTTGTCTGTACCGCAGATGTCGCACGAAATGGCCTGACGGATCACCGAAGTTCTCCTACGTAGCGAGTGTGGCGCTGCTTCTGAGGACAGAAGCGCCCAGGGGGCCATACAGGGCATGGGATTTCTTAACGATTTCAAAAAAACGCGCCGCGCGAAAAAGTAAACGGCCGGTCTGCTAACCAGACCGGCCGTTGCGTGCTGCTATAACGAGGGCTAATCGCGGGGTGCAAAGTATCCCTTGCGGGCGCGGGCGATGTAGCGACGGTCGTTGCAGTAGAGGTAGATGGTGCGGAAGGCGCCATCAAATTTGAAGTCGGCTGGGGAATAGGTAAGCGCGTACTGAGAACGGAGCTCTTCTTCGATTCCCTTGAAGCTGGTAGCCATTTCTTCGACGGATGGCGGGAAGAAGACGCGGCCGCCAGTTTCTTCGGCCATGTCGGTAAGGACCTTGTCGCCCTTGCCACGGCTTGGGGTCCAGTTGGTGCTGACGGCGTAGATGATTGTCTCGGCGCGCTGGCACATCTTGATGGCTTCGTCAGGACGAACGCGGCTCTGATTGTCGTCTCCATCGGAGATGAGGATCATGGCCTTGCGGACGGGCTCCTGGCCGCGAGAGACATCGAGGAGCTTCTCACGGCAAGCGGTGTAGACGGCATCAAAGAGCGCTGTGCCGCCGCCGGGGCGGAGCTTGTTGACTCCGGTCTGGAGGCCGTCGAGGTTGGCGGTCCAGTCTTGTGTGACGGTCGGTGTGACGTCAAAGCCCATGACGAAGGCGCGGTCGGATTTAGAAGTGAGGATGGAAAGCAGAAACTCGGAGGCAGCCTGCTGCTCGAACTGGAAGCGCGTGCGAATGGAGGTGGAAGCGTCGATAACGAGGCCCACGCGCAGCGGCAAATTGATCTGCTGGCGAAACGACGTGACCTTGGACGGGGCCTTCTGGTCGTCGAGAAGCGCGAAGTCAGAAAGTTTGAGATTGGGGATGTAGTGCCCGTGCTTGTCGGTAACGGTGAAGATCAGATCGACTTCGTTGACGCCGAACTTGAAGGTGGGCGCGGGCTGGTCGGCCGGAGCCTGTGCGGGCTGCTGGGCGTCTGGCGCAGCGGCAGGCGCGGCAGTCTGCTGCGCGGGCGCAGCGGCGGGTTCGGTGGCCGCGGGTTGTTGTGCGTGCAAGGCGGCTGCGGAGAGTGCCGCCATTAAAGCCAGGCTGAACAGCTTGTGGTTCATATCGTCCCTATTCTAGCAATGCGGGTATTGATTTTTTGCGAACCGGGGCGGTATCGTCCGGGGTTCGCGCAGGCGTCTCGATCTGAGCGGCATATGCCTTGAGCTCGGGAGGCAACGGCGCGGTAAGAGCAAGCGCCTTGCCTGTACTTGGATGCGTAAATTCCAACTCTGCCGCGTGGAGGAAGTTGCGACTCAGGCGGAGTTTTTCGGCTTGCCCCTTGCGAGGTGCTGGCTGCTCAACAAGTTGCCCGGAGGCGCCGTAGAGCGTGTCCCCCACAACGGGGTGACCGATGGAGGCCATGTGCACGCGGATCTGGTGGGTGCGGCCGGTCTCGATAGCGACCCGAACCAGGGTGAAGGCACCGAAGCGGGATTGGATGCGGCGGACCACTGTGTAATGAGAGACTGCGGAGCGGGCGTTTTCGGTAGGTTTCGTAGTCATGCGAGTGCGACGCACGGGGTCGCGACCGATGGCGGCGGTGATTGTGCCCTTGTCTCGGGCGACGCTGCCGTGGACGAGCGCGATGTAGGTCTTGTGAATGTGGCGGGTGGAGAAGAGCTCTGCCAAGGCAGCATGGGCATGGTCGTTCTTGGCGACGAC
>DATMUN010000288.1:0-3301 GCA_035563895.1 Occallatibacter sp.
GGTCGAGCTGCATCTATCCGAAGCTGGCGCCGCAACCAATCAAGGAAGAGTATCTGCTGACGGGGCCGCTGGAGGCGACGAATCGCGCGTACGCGCTGGCGAAGATCGCGGGGATCGAGACCTGCTGGAGCTACAACCGGCAGTACGGCACGAAGTATCTGGCGGCGATGCCGACGAATCTGTATGGGCCGGGAGATAACTTCGACCTGAAGGGGTCGCATGTGTTGCCGGCGCTGATGCGGAAGGTGGTTGAAGCGCGGGCCGCGGGTAAAAAAGAACTGGTAGTGTGGGGCACGGGAACGCCGCGGCGCGAGTTTCTCTACAGCGATGATCTGGCGGCGGCGTGCATTCACCTGCTGAGCATGCCGGATGCGGTATATGACACGCTGCTGACGAACGATGAAGCGCCGCTGGTGAACATTGGCACGGGCGAAGACCTGACGATTCGCGAGCTGGCGGAGCTGGTGGCGCGCGTGGTGGATTACGAGTGCGAGATGGTATTCGACACGACGAAGCAGGACGGCACTCCGCGGAAGCTGCTGGACGTGAGCAAGATTCACGGGCTGGGGTGGAAGGCGACGACCTCGCTGGAAGACGGTATCCGCAGGACGTATGAGGCGGCGCGGGAGCAGCTGGAGGGAATAGTAATCAGTGATCAGTGAACAGTGGTCAGTTTTTGTCGTGGCTGGCACTGTGTGCGGCAGTTGCTCGCTGATCGTTCGCGGGGATGTGGTGACTGAGCATGGGGCACCCATGACTTGTGGTTGGGATGCAGTGTGAAAAGCAAACGCAGGTCCTTCGGCTCCCTTCGGTCGCTCAGGATGACATTGCTTTATTGAGGTTCTTGCTTTCCCACCCTTGCGGCAAGAACAAAGACGCCGTAAGAATGGGGCACCCATTCCTGTACCGATGCGGCCTGGCTCTCGTTGTGGCGGGTGGCCGGGAGATACTTAATCAACTCAATCTGTGTGATGCCTGGAGCGGTGCGGCCGGCCGCTAGAGGTGTTGTGCATTTCTACTTACAAGCCGCCGCGGGGCGGCGCTATTGAAGGGGAGAGATTTCATCATGCCCTGGAACTTCAACTCCAGCGTCTGGCTGGAGCCGTCGATCCGTATTGTGCGCAGAAGCTGCGCGGTTGCCTGTGTGCTTGGGATTGCGCTTGCGGTGAGCGGCGCGCAGGATCAGCGTCCGGCACTGGCGACAAGCCAACAGACGGGCGGTGGGCAGTCGAGTGCGGCGGCCGCGCTGGGGAATATCGGCGGGCTGACGGATGAGCCGATCGGGCCGGGGCAGACGGTGCACGTGTCGGTCTTCAATGCGCCGGACTTCTCAGTGACGACGCGCGTCTCCGAGTCGGGCGACATTGCGTATCCGTATGTGGGCGTGGTGCACGTGGATGGATTGACGAGCACGCAGGCTGCGGACGTGATCACGGAGAAGCTGAAGGCGACGAACCTGATGCTCGATCCGCACGTGCTGGTGACGGTGGATACGTTCACGACGGGGATCACGATTCTGGGCGAGGTGCGATCGCCGGGCGTGTATCCGCCGCCCGGGAAGGGCATGTTGTCGGACCTGATTGCGACGGCGGGCGGCGTGACGGCGAATACGGGCCGCGTGATTGAGATTTCGAACCTGCGAAAGCCGGACCAGAAGGAAGAGGTGCCGTGGGATCCGACGATGCACAACACGACGAGCTACGACAGGCCGGTACGCGCGGGAGATCGCGTGCTGGTGCGGTCGTGCGGGATTGCGTATATGGGCGGGCACGTGTCCAAGCCCGGCGCGTACTCGCTGTGCGGCTCGCAGCAGATGACGCTGTCAGAGCTGGTGGCGCTGTCGGGCGGCGTGACGCCGCTGACCTCGGAGAAGCATGTCTACCTGGTGCGCGTGCAGGCGGATGGCTCGCGCGCGGCGCAGGAGGTGAATCTTGCGAAGGTGCTGCGGGCGAAGGCCGGCGATCCGCCGATTCACGAGGACGACATTGTGTTCGTGACGCCGAGCACGGTGAAGGATGTGGCCAACCGTGCGGCGAACTTTGTGATGGGCCTGACGAGCTCGCTGCTCTACACGTATCACTGAGTTGCTGCGCGGGAAGAAGAGCGAATGAAGATCAGTATCGTGACTGTGTCGTTTAACCAGGCTCCGTATCTGGCTGAAGCGATGGACTCGGTTCTGGGGCAGGGGTATCCGGATCTCGATTACATTGTGGTGGACCCGGGATCGACCGACGGCAGCAGGGATTTGATCGACGCACGGGCAGAGCTGCTGGCGCAGCGTGTGTATGAGCCGGACAGTGGAGCCGCGGACGGGTTGAACAAAGGCTTCGCATACGCGACGGGAGAGATCTTCGGATTTCTGAACGCGGACGACGTGCTTTATCCGGGCTCGCTGCAGGCGATAGCGGCGTACTTCGAGCGGCACCCGGAGTGCGACATCGTGTTCGGCGATGGCGACAAGATTGACCAGGAGGGCGGGAGGCTAAGGCACTTTCGCGCCGCGGACTTTACGGTGGAGCGGTACTGCTACGGCGGTGCGGTGTGGCTGCAGCAGGCGACTTTCTTTCGCTCGCGGGTGTTTCGGCAATCGCCGGGATTCAATGTGGCGAATCGCACCTGCTGGGACGGGGAGCTGTTTGTGACGATGGTGCGCCAGGGGGCGCGCGTGGGATATCTGCCGCGATCGTTGGCGGGATTCCGGATCTATCCGGAGTCGATCTCCGGCTCGGGAAGACTGACGGAGCTGTACCTGGGAGATTGCAAGCGGATCTTTCGCGATCTGTTTGGACGTGAGTGGAACCGCGCGGACGAGCTGCGGAGCTTTGTGTATCGCGCAACGGGCTACGCGCTGCGGAAGCTGAGGGGCGCGGTGCGCAGGCCGGAGGAAGCCCTATGAAGGCGGCGGTACTGTGGACGGGGCTCTCCGGGTATCTGAATGCGTGCCTGAAGGAGCTGGCGGGCCGGCCGGGTGTGGAGCTGCGCGTATGCCATCAGGCGCCGACGGCGGATGCGCCGTACGACGAAAGACAATTTGCGTGGATGCGCGATCGGCTGGTGTGGAAGACGTCGAGCGACCTGGACGGAGTGGAGCGGTGGCTTGATGCGTTCGATCCCGACCTGATTGTGATGGCGAGCTGGCATCTGCCGCAATACCGGCGAGCGGCGCGCAGGCGGCGCGGACGGAGCTTGCGCGTGATGGTGATGGACAACGCGTGGCGCGGCACGGTGAAGCAGTGGCTGGGCGTGTGCACGGCGGGAATCCATGTGCGACCCATTGCGGACAGGGCGTGGCTGCCGGGAG
>DATMUN010000289.1:0-5913 GCA_035563895.1 Occallatibacter sp.
GCACCGCCGTGCCCATCACCGCATGCCCCATGCCCGCCATCGTCGTCTTCACGTCGGCAAAGTCACGGTTGATGATGCCGGGAATCGTGATGATGTCCGAGATGCCCTGCACGCCCTGCCGCAGCACGTCGTCAGCGATGCGGAACGACTCGAAGAACCCAGCGTCCTTCGCCACCGCCAGCAGCTTCTCGTTCGGGATCACGATCATCGTGTCCACGCTCTCGAGCAGTTCCTTCAGCCCGCGCTCCGCCTGCTGCAAGCGCCGCTTGCCTTCAAAGGCAAACGGACGCGTAATCACGGCCACCGTTAGGATGCCCATCTCGCTCGCCAGCGACGCAATAACTGGCGCAGCGCCCGTGCCCGTGCCACCGCCCAATCCGGCCGTCACAAACACCATGTCCGCGCCTTCCAGCGCTTCAATAATCTTCTCCGAGTCCTCGAGCGCCGCCCTCCGGCCAACATCAGGATTGGCGCCAGCGCCCAGTCCAGAGGTCAGCCGAACGCCAAGCTGCAGCTTCACCGGAGCCTGCGACAGCTTCAGCGCCTGCACGTCCGTATTCGCCGCGATGAACTCCACGCCCTCAAGCCCGGCCTGGATCATGCGGTTCACGGCATTGCCGCCGCCGCCGCCCACGCCGATTACCTTGATCCGCGCACCGCGCACATTCTCATCATGAAACTGAATGCGCATCTCTCCGGGTTCGTTTGTCAGCTCATCCATCGCGTCTCGGGCCTCCTCCGATCCTCGTTCTGATTCTTTTCTACTCTAAAAACTCGCCGCAAAAATCGCACGCAACCTGGAACCCAGGCTATTGTTCTCCGCCGCCCGCGTTACCCGCGTACGATGCGCATAGAGCAGCATCCCAATCGGCACGGCAAATCCCGGACTCACAAGTTCACCCGGCATCTGAGACAACCGCACCGGCATACCCACGCGCGCCGGCACGCGCAACTGGCTCTCCGTCACGTCCAGCAGTCCCGGCAACATCGCACCGCCGCCGGTCAGCACGCAGCCCGCGCCCAGCGCGTCCACTACGCCGCCCTGCCGCAGGCTTTCCTTCACAAAGTGCATCAGCTCACGCGCCCGCGGCTCCAGAATCTCCGCCACGCTGCGCAACGCCAGTCTCTGCGGCTGCGGATTCGCAATCTCGATCTCCGCCTCCTGCGAAACCGCCGTCACCACACAGTGCCCGAACTGCCGCTTCAGATCCTCAGCCTGCGCCGTCGGCATCTGCAACCCCACTGCAAGATCATTAGTAAAGTGCGCACCGCCCACCGGTACCGAAGCCGTGTACGCCACCGCGCCTTCAAAGAACACCACCAGGTCGCTCGAGTGCGCGCCAATATCCAGCAGACAAACACCAAGCTCGCGCTCATCCGCTGAGAGCGTTGCTTCAGCCGCAGAAATCGACTCGAGCACCGCCTCCGTCACTTCCAACCCGGCGCGATTCGCGCAGGTCACCGTGCTCTGCAGCGCCGAGCCCGAGCATGTCGCAATGTGCAAATCCACCTCAAGGCGCGCACCCACCATGCCCACCGGATCGAAGATGCCGGGTTGATCGTCCAGAACAAACTGCCGTGGCAGCAAATGCAAAATCTCACGGTCCGGCGGCCGCTCCACCGCACGCGCCCGCTCAATGGCCGCACGCACGTCCTCTTTGCCTATCTCGCGCATGCGGCTGCCAAGATCGATGCCGCCGTTCGTGTTCAGCCCGCGAATATGCGGCCCGCCCACGCCCACTACGCATTCGTCGATGTTGTCCCGCGCCACCCACTCGGCCCGTTCGTTCGCTGCTTTCACAGCCTTCGCCGCTGGCCCCAGGTCCGCAATAAGCCCTTTGCGCATGCCCGTCGACTCCACGATGCCATGGCCTCGATAGCGCAGCGCGCCTTCGTTCACGTCCGCCGCCAGCACCCGCGTCGATCCGCTGCCGATATCGAGCACTACGATCAGGTTGTCCTGTTTCTGGCTCATCTCAAGACTCACTGTCCCTGCCCGGTCGCTGCCGGCGTCTGGGTTTTGGTCGCTGCCTTCTGCTTCGATTTCTGCTCCGCCGCACGCCTGGCCGCGGCACGCTTCCGCTGTTGCTCTGCAAGCTTCTTCACGTGCTCAGCCGAACGCTTCGTCGCGCGCCCCTTCCCCTTCGCGGTCTTTGCCGGAGCCTTCTTCGCGCTCGCCGCTTTGGCCGTCGCAGGTTTCGCGCTGGCTGTCTTCGCGGTGCTCGTCTTCGTTGCGCTCTGCTTGTTCTTTTCGTCCGGCTTCAGGCTCGCTGGTGCAGCTTTTGCTACGGGCTTCGTCTCGGCTACCTTCTTTGGCTCCGCGATCTTCGCCTTCTCCAGCGCCGCGGGCTTCATCGTCGCCGGCGTCTGCACCACAGGGGCGCTCGCCACCGTCGTATCGCCCGGCTTCGCCGCCTCGTCCGTTCCGGGAGCCATCTGCAACACCACCTGCTGCTCATAGCGCAGGTCCACGCCGGCCAGCTTCGGATATTGCTGCCGCCACTCGCCGATATGCGCCTTGTACCGCTGATAGCGATCCAGGAAATGGTCCTCTCCGAAGTGCGCCACGATGTCCGTTCCCTGCTCCTGCATCGTCACACGCGCATCCTCAGGGTCCGTCAGATCAATCTCAGATATCTGCGTTGAGAAGTGCTGCCCATTCGCATCCAGCTCGCCCATCAGCCGCATGTAAAGATCCACGCGCTGCTTCCGCGCTGCCTGGGAGTCCGCCGGATCCACACCGGTCAACACCGGGAACGAGTAGTGATGCTGCGCCATCATCGCCGCCGGCATCGTGAGCAGCACGCCGTTCGCATCTACCAGCACGATTTGCCCGCCCTGCCGCACAAACGCCACAGGCTGCCGTTCCACCACCGACACGCGAATCTGATCCGGCAGCAGCCGCATCACCGTCGCATGCTCCACCCACGGAATCTGCTCCAGTTGCTTCCGACGCTCCGCCAGCGGCACAAAGAAGATGTTGCGCCCGATGTCCTCGCCAAAGACCGGCAGCAACTCTGCCCTGCTCACCTCGGCCAGTCCCGTCGCCTGAATGTTGTTGGTTCCCTCGATGCGGAAGCGTGAGTCGCGCGTCAACAGCGTGTGCGCTGCCTGGTAGCCAATCGCCGTTCCGGCCAGCACCAATAGCGCAACCACACCCACCAGCACACGCCCCACGGTTCCCGCAGGCCGCCACCACGGGCGGCTCGGACCGCTAAAGCGCTCGCGTCGTGTCGATGGCTCCTCGCCATCCGGATCTTCCATTTCGATGGGCATTCCTGGGAGGCCGCGGCCAGAATTAGGCACACTCGGCTGCACGCGCCGGAAGCGGGTTTCCGCCGCCGCGTCATCTTCCCAAACGAGGGACCGCGTTTTGTTGCCACTCTGTATCGCCACGCCTGAGCTGGTCGTGAGATTCGCCAGCCTCAAATATAGCCCGCGGTCACGCGGCTCCAACCGCATTCGGCCCGAGGGGAATCCGTTGCGTAACGGTCTTGACATCAAGCCATTCCGGTACGCTTATTCCATGCCGATCAAGCGTCTCGCGCTCCTCGCCGCACTCGCGTTTTCACTCCACGCCATAGCGCAGTCCACCACTTACCGATACATTCGGCTGGGCAACGCTACAGACGCATCAGCTGCCTATCGCCCAGGCTTCGCGCTCATGGGCGGCGGCGACGACCTCGACGAGGCCTTCCGCTTCCTCTGCGACCGCTCCGGCTCGGGCGACTTTCTCATCCTCCGCTCCCACGGCGGCGACAACTACAACCCCTACGTCCAAAAGCTCTGCCACCAGAACTCAGTCGCCACCCTCATCATTCCCAGCCGAGCTGCGGCGGAAGATCCCTTCGTTGCCCGCACCATCGCTCACGCCTCAGCCCTGTTCATCGCCGGCGGCGACCAGGGCGAGTACATCACCTTCTGGAAGAACACGCCCGTGCAGGCCGAACTCAACCGCGCCATCGTTCGCGGCGTTCCCATCGGCGGCACCAGCGCTGGACTCGTCGTCCTCGGCCAGTTCATCTACACCTCGCTGGGTGACAAGCCCGACGGCCCCAACCTCGACGGCAAGACAGCGATGGCCTTGCCCTTCGGCCCGCGCATCGCGCTCGACCAAGACTTCCTCGACATTCCGCTCCTGAAGAACGTCATCACCGACACGCACTTCGCCAAGCGCAACCGCATGGGCCGCATGCTCGTCTTCCTCGCCCGCATCCACCAGGAAAGCTCACCCACAATTTGCGGCATCGCTATCGACGAGCGCTCCGCCGTCCTCGTCGAACCCACTGGCGAAGCCCGCATCATCGGCCCCGGCCGCGGCGCATGGTTCATCGGCTCATCAACTGCCAGCGGCGCACTCGCGGCCAACGCCCCCTTCACCTTCGGCCCTTACTCCGTGCAAAAAGTTGTCCCCGGCCACGCCTTCAACCTCAAGACATGGTCCGGGGACACCATTCACTACGAACTCACCGCACAGACTTCAAAGATCCAATCCACGCAGCCCGGCGGTTCAGTCTACTAAGCCCACTCCAGCGTGAACACCGAGCCCGCGGGCAGATCCACTTCCAACATCTGTCCGCCCTCCACCAGCTGCACGCTCGTCTGCGATCCCTTGTTCGCCAGCACCACCACCGTCTTCCCATCCGGGTTCCGGAACCCAGCATGGGTCACCGGCCCAGCCGCGCCATCGCGCCCCACACCCTCAGTCGCAAACACCTGTGCGCCGCGCCTCACGTGTTTCGTATAGTGCGCAAACGCCCAGTACTGCCCGCTCCGCGTGATCTTATGGCTCGTGCTGTCCACCGTAACCGTGCCGCCACAGTTGAACGGCCCGATGTTCGGATTGCCCTTCTCGTCCAGCGCCAGGTTCCATGCCGTAATCGAACGCGACCAGTTGTTCACGATGCCGTTGAACGTCGTCGCCCAAGTCGTATAGTCCGTCGCGTAGTCCGGCAGCGTGTAGTCCGGCCCGCCCTCTGTCCAATAGGCGCCCTTATCCGGGAACGACTCGTGCACACGCGACATCGCCGACGCATCACCCACATACCCATGCCACGCGATGCCGTCGATGAACTCATACGCCGCCGGGTCGCTCAACTCGCCTATCGCCCGTCCCCACAGGTTGTAGTTGTGGTCGATTACCCAGATCTTCGCCGGCAGTCCTGCCTTGCGTAATGCCGGGCCCAGGTGCGCCTTCACAAACTCGATCTCCGCCTCCTGCGCCCACACGCACGCCGGCATGTGTCCTTCCTGCTCGGCGTCCGTCTCGTTCTGCACCGTCACCGCATCAATTGCCACGCACTCGGCCTTGTAAGCCTCAAGGAACTTCACGAAGTACTCGGCATACGGCCCGAAGCTCAGCTTACGCATCGCCCCGCCCAGCATCGAGTTATTCGCCTTCATCCATCCCGGCGGGCTCCACGGCGACGAGAACAGGAACAGCTCCGGATTCTCCTTCCGCGCCTCGCGCAGTACCGGCAAAATGTACGCCTTGTCGTGATCGATCGAAAACTTCTCCAGCTTCGGGTCCGGCGTCGAGCTCTCGTCGTAGCTGTAGAGCGTGCGTGAATAATCGCTCGCGCCAATCGTTGTGCGGCAAACATTCAGCGCCATCTCGCCCGGAGCAAACATCTCGTGCATCAGCGCCGCCCGCTCGTCCACCTTCATCTGGCTGATCACGTAGCAAGTCGAGTCCGTCATGGCCGCGCCAAAGCCCAGCATCGTCTGCCGTCCAGCGTGCGTGTTCAGCAGGATCGCGTCCGCACTCAACAGCGTGGCCGGCTTCCATGCCAGCGGAGCGTCCGCAGCGTGCCTGCGCTCGCGATACGTGCTCCACACCTTGACGGGTCCGGCCTGCATTGACTCCGCCCAAACCGGCAGCCCCTTGCTCATCGAACCCGCCGCCACGGCCGC
>DATMUN010000290.1:0-7888 GCA_035563895.1 Occallatibacter sp.
GCGCACGCCGCCCTACTTCAACAACGACCTTAGCGTGATCAAGAAGATTCCGGTTTTCGAGAACTACACGCTCAGCCTGAAGGCGGAATTCCTGAATGCGTTCAACCAGCACACATTCAGCATTCCTGACCTGCAGCCGTACGACTACGGTTCGTTCGGCTTGCCGGGCGGCACGGTCAACGGGCCTAGAAACATTCAGCTGACTGCGCGTTTCACGTTCTAGCAGCGGTGTTTCTGTAGCCGCAATTTACATGCGGGGATAGGGAAAACTCCTGTCCCCGCTGCTTTATCCGAAGACAGTCTGATCCGGGTGCATCTTCCTTACCGGCTCAAAAGAGCGAACCTCTCATCGGAGATATATTCAATTTGTATTCGAGGAGTAGATCGACGATGAGAACACTCTGCAGGATCTTAATGATGGCTGTGCCGCTGACTTTCCTAGTTGGCATGGCACAGACACTGCCGCAAAAAGGCTCAACCGATGAGGCACTTCGCAGCGGTAGTGAGTCGATGCGGGCAGGACGATTTGACGAAGCAGAGAAGTGGTTTCGGAGTGCAGTAGAGCTGAGCCCTGATAATCCAGAGGCGCTTATGGCGCTCGGAGTCGCTGAGTTGCGATTGGGAAAGCCAGGGCTTGCAGCTGATGCATTAAGCAAGTCGCTGTCGATTAACCCGAATGAGCAGGGAGCGAACCTGTTTCTTGGGATTGCTTGCACACAGATGCATAAGGTGCCTGAAGCCGTTGCAGCCCTGCAGCGTGAGATGGAGCTCGACCCGAAGGACGCGCAAGCAGCGATGTGGCTAGGCGTAGTGGAACTGCAGGACGGGCATCCGGAGAAGGCTGTAGCGCCACTGGATTTAGCGGCGGAGTTGTCGCCGAACGATTTGAACATTCTGGAGTATCGTGGTAAGGCACACAGCGACGTTTCCTACGCGAGCTACGCGCGCATGGCGGCCATCGACCCGCACTCATGGCATGTACACAAGGTGCAGGGACAGATGTATGCCCAGCAGAACCTGCACAAGGAAGCGATAGCTGAGTTTCAGGAAGCAATCAAGCAGGCACCTGAGAATTCTGATTTATACGAAGAGCTCGCAAGCGAGTACAGAAAGACAGCCGCGCTGGATTTGGCACAGCAGGCGTATAGCAAAGAGCTGGAGCTGAGTCCGAACAATCCCATCGCAATGTTCAATCTAGGCAAGATTGACATTGAGACCAACCACACGCAGGAAGGCTTGCAACTGCTGAAGAAGGTGGTCGCTAATTATCAGAATGTTCCTGCCATCTACTTCTACCTGGGTGTGGGTGAGTTAGACACCGGTAACGTGAAGGACGCAGTTGCTGCGCTGGAGAAGTCAAAGGCGCTGCACCCAGAGGCAGAGCTCGCACCACGCGTGGAATTTGAGTTGTCGCGTGTGTACCGCAAGCTGGGCAGAACAGAAGAAGCGAATCGCGCTGCACGTGAGTATGCTCGCTTGCGTGCGCAGAACTCAAAACTTAACCCGCGGGCCCTGGAGGCGATCTCCTCCGGATTCGGGGCAGCGGAACTGCCTGCGACGGACTCAGGCAGCAAACAGTAGCGCATGCAGCGGTCGCCCAAGACGGGGAGACAGTACGACGCAGTGCTCAGATCGAATTTGCGGATGATACACATGCATTGGTTTCGGAACTGGTTCTCTTCACTATTTCTGATGACGTTTGTAATCGGGCTCTCGGCCTGCGGAAGCGGCGGTGGTTCGTCATCGGGCGGTGGCTCACAGAGTACGCCCGCAGCTACAGCAACAGCTCTCTCGGCTTCCGGCGCGACGGTTACGGCTGGAAGCAGCGTGACGCTGACGGCAACTGTAACGTCGAGCGGCGCGGCTATTTCTGCTGGTTCGGTTACGTTTTACGACGGTGCGAATAGCTTGGGCGCCAAGGCACTGAACTCGGCTGGGCAGGCACAGTGGACGGCCGCGACACTGGCGGCTGGCACGCACAGCTTGGCGGCGACCTATGCGGGAACATCGTCTTTTGCCGCGTCCACTTCGCCGAGGGTGTCTGTGTCGGTGACGGCGCTGACGACGACGCTCACGCTGACCAGTTCGACGGGCGCGGCAGTTCAGGGATTGCCTGTTGAGTTTGTTGCGCAGGTAGCTGGCGTGGGTTCGACAGTGCCAACGGGCACTGTGACGTTTACAAACGGATCGACAACGCTTGGTACAAGCACACTTGACCCAACGGGCACGGCGAACTTTACTTCGACACTGCTGCCAATCGGCACGAATTCAGTCACTGCGTCGTACGGCGGAGATGCGGTGTTTAGTGCGTCAACAGCGCTGGCTGCAGTCGTGGACGTCACCGGTTCTGCTGCGCAGACCTACTCGAATCCGCTGACACTCATTCTGAACGGCTCGCTCCATGGAGTGAGCTGTGCGGACCCTGCGATCTACAAGGATCAGACGAGCGGAGTGAACACCTGGTATCTCTACTGCACGAGCGACGCACTGTATTCGGGAGATCCGAACACACACTACATTTCGATCTATAGCTCGTCGGATCTTGTGAACTGGACTTACCACGGAGATGCTTTCTCTGGTTTGCCAACGTGGGCGAAGGGCAGTGGGGCGGGATTGTGGGCTCCGGCGATCAAGTACTTCAACGGACAGTACTACTTATACTACGCCGCGTCTGCCTCCAATCTAGCCGGGAGCGGTTCGGCGATCGGCGTGGGCACGAGCAGCAGCCCGGCAGGGCCGTTTGTCGATGCAGGCGCGCCCGCAGTGGCGCCGCAAGTGGCGACGAATTGCTGCAATGGTGCATATCGATCCACGATCGACCCGGACGAGATTCAAGACACATCGGGCCAGCGGTATATCTTGTTTGGGAGCTTCACGGGCGGCATCTATGTTCGCAAGCTCTCGGCGGATGGGCTGACATCGGACGCGACGAGCGAACAGCAAATCGCTGTAGATAATCGCTACGAGGGCGGCAACTGGTGGTATCACGATGGCTACTACTACCTCTTTGCTTCTTCGACAAACTGCTGCAACGGACCGCTGAGTGGATACAGCGTATACGTCGGTCGCGCGACGACACCAATGGGACCATATACGGATGCGGCTGGCATCGGGATGACGGCGGTTAATCCGGGCGGTACGCCTGTGTTGGAGATGAATGGCAACAGCGTCATCGGGCCAGGCGGCAATGTGGTCTTCACGGATGAGGCAGGGCAGGATTACATTCTCTACCACGGAATACTTGCGGCAAGCCTTTATTACATTGGGGCGGTGGGATACACGGCGCGGCCGGGCTTCATCGATGCCGTTGATTGGGAGAATGGGTGGCCGGTAACGCGTGGTGGATTTGGGCCGTCGGATGCGGACGCACCGCAGCCAATGCCGATTGCGCAGCCAGGGGGGACGAGCGGCTATGTGAGTGTGCTTGCGACCGAAGATACGTCTCGTACACAGCTGACGGCCTTCTCGGATGAGTTCAATGGAGCGACGCTTGGCTCGCAGTGGTCGTCGTTGCATCAGACGCCGGTGTACCAGATGACGGGCAGTGCCTACCAGGTGAGCTCAGTTGCCTACGACCCAATTGGCAGCATGCAGAATGTGCCGATGATTGCTGAGACCGCGCCGTCCGGCGATTACATAATCGAAACGAAGCTGGATATTAACCTGCCGGTGAGCGGCGTCGGCCCGGACTACGCGCAGGCAGGCGTGTTGCTCTTGAAAGATGACAGCAATTTTGTCCGCGTGGACCTCTACAACAACAATGACACGCGGCAGATCGAATTCATCAAGGCAGAGACTGCGCAGCAGAGCGGGTATCCGACATGGGGCGCGACGAATATTGGCGCGGCGCTGATTGGCACGGATGTAAGTGCGTGGCTGCGTATTGTGAAGCGTAATGTGGATGGGCAGGAACACTATACGGCTTATAGCAGCATAGATGGCCTTACGTGGACGCGCGGTGGAACATGGGTGCACACGTTGGGCAGTCAGGCAAAGATCTGCCTGTACGCCGGCAATCGATCCGGCTACACGGCAAGCTTTGACTATGTGCGTGTCTCCACGCTGCAGTAATGAGATGAACGGTTGAGCAAGAGAGGGAATCGTGATCAAGCGCATTGGGATGGGGGTTCTGGTAGCTGGCTTTGCAGTAGGAACGCAGGCGCAGATCAAGGTAGTCGAGCCGATTCCGCAGACGGCGACGATTGACGTGTATGCAGCACAGGCTGACAGCCACGCGATTCCGCGCACGATCTTCGGAACGTTTCTGGAGCCGATTGGCAACTCGACCTATAACGGTCTGTGGGCGGAGTTGCTCGAGAATCCAAGTTTTGAAGCGGGCTTGTGGAGTCCGCAACGAGTGAGCGAGATGCTGCGTGAGGAGCCGGCTCTGATGCGAGCAGGCGAGCTGGATCTGCCTCTGCCTTGGGAGCCATTGAACGGCGCGCAGGGGAATCGCTACGAGATTCACTATGGCGACGTGGCAAACTCGTGGCAATCGGTGCGCGTATTCGGCGTGCCAGGGGAAGCGACGGGCATCAAGCAGAAAGTTTATCTGCCGATCCATCGCACGCGCAGCTACGTGGGCAGCTTCTATGCGAAGCACTTGAGCGGCGAGACGGCGATTACGGTCTCTCTGCGCATGCGGAATCAACCTGAAGCGCTTGCGACGCAACATATCGACGTTGCCGATGGCGCATGGAAGAAGTACGAGTTTGCGCTAGAGGTGCCGGAGGGCAAGCTGCACCGGCTGGATGCGGCAGATTTTGTGATTGAGGTGGCTGGCGACGAGCGCGTCGAACTGGATCAGGCATCGCTGATGCCGGCCGACGCGAAGGATGGGCTCGACCCGGATGCAGTGGCAATGGCGAGGGCGATGAAGACTCCGCTGGTACGCTTTGGCGGCAACTTTACGTCGTCGTATCACTGGACGGACGGCATCGGTCCGCGTGACAAGCGCGTGAGCATGCTGAACAACTCGTGGGGCATCCCCGAGTACAACACGTTTGGCACGGATGAGTTCCTGGAGTTCTGCCGCCATATTGGAGCACAGCCGCAGTTTGCGCTGAATATGGGCAGCGGCACACCGGAGGAGGCGGCGGCATGGGTACGTTATATCGATGAGCACTGGACGACACACTCCGGGCTGCTATGGGAACTCGGCAACGAGCTGTGGGGCAACTGGAATCTTGCATACCCCACACGTAGTGAGCTTGCTGCACGCACAGCAAAATTCAGCGAGGCGGTGCATTCGGTTGATCCCGCAGCGCATGTGATTGCTACAGGTGCGGACCCGGACGGGTTCGATAGCTGGAATGCGATCCAGTTGACGAACAAGCCCGGGATCTTTGACTATCTCTCGACGCACTTCGTAGTCGGTACAGACGAAGTGCAATTGCAGGACGCGACGCCGGACTTTGTGGCGCAGGCTGCGTTTGCATTGCCGGTTGAGGTAGCGCGCCGGTTGAAGAAACAGCAGGAGCAGATTGACAGAGCTCCTGGATACAACACGGCGCATATCGCGTTTACTGAATGGCTGTTTGTTGGCGGACGCAACGGGGCACCAATCTTTACTAACATGGGCGGCGCAGTGGTTACAGGCGGCTTTCTGAACATGTTTCTGCGCAACTCGGAGATTGTCCCTGTGTCAGACATGACCGGGATCATGGAGTTTGCGGGGATTTGGAAGAAGCGCAGCCAGGTGTTCGCGACACCTGCCTATTACGTGTTTAAGATGTACGCGAGTGCGGATGCGAAGAATACGGTTGCAGTGACTACCAAGTCCGGTTCGTATTCAGTAGACCACGGTGTGCAGCGGCTGCCGCAGATTGCGGATGTGCCGTACCTGGATGTTGTGGCGACGCGCAGCGGAGATGGTAAGACGGTGACGTTGTTCTGTGTGAACCGCAGCTTGACCACCGATATCTCCACCAATATCCGGCTCCATGACTTTGCTGGAGCGCGCTCGGCGCAGGTTGACGTGGTGCGCTCGGCGTCAATTACAGATGTGAATGATGAAATTCGGCCGACACGTATCCGCGACAGCGAAGAAACCGAGCCCATTCACGCGGATGTGCTGGCGCACATCTTTCCGCATTCCAGCGTCTCAGTCATCACACTGCGACGCGAGTAAGTATAGGGCTGGCCGTACATGAAACCTGATGAACAGAGGATGACGAACGTGAAGACTCCTGCACTAAGAATGCTTCGAGTTGCCGCTGTGCGGCTGATGGTTGTTGTGTTTGCTTCAACTTGCCTTTATGCGCAGGATGCGCGGTGGACTGAGAGCCAGGCGAACGATTGGTATGCAAAGCAGCCCTGGCTAGTGGGTGCGAACTTTATTCCAGCCGATGCGGTCAATGAGCTGGAGATGTGGCAGGCCGACACGTTCAATCCCACAGAGATCGATCGCGAGCTGGGTTGGGCAGAGTCGGTAGGGATGAACACGATGCGCGTGTTTCTGCACGATGCGCTTTGGGCACAGGATCCCGAGGGCTTCAAACATCGTATTGACCAGTTTCTTGCGATTGCTGCGAGGCATCACATCCGGCCCGTGTTTGTGCTGTTTGATTCTTGTTGGGATCCAGACCCGAAGTTGGGGCCGCAGCGGCCGCCGATTCCCGGCGTGCACAACTCGGGCTGGGTGCAGTCGCCCGGTCGCGCTGAGCTGCAGGATGCTTCGAAGTATCCTGCGTTGAAGGCCTATGTCCAGGGAGTAGTTGGCGCGTTTGGCAAGGACGCGCGCGTGCTGGCCTGGGATGTGTGGAACGAACCTGACAACGGGAACGATTCGTCATACGGCAAGCTGGAGCCGGCCAATAAGCGCGAGTTGATTCTGGCGCTACTGCCGCAGGTATTTGCGTGGGCGCGTGCAGTAAACCCTTCGCAGCCGCTGACGAGCGGTGTATGGGCTGGCGATTGGTCTTCACTGGAGAAGATGACGCCGATGGCACGCTTGCAAATCGAACATTCAGATGTGATTTCTTTCCACAACTACGAGTGGCCTGAGGGGTTCGAGAAGCGGATTCATGAGCTGGAGCAATTTCATCGGCCTCTGATCTGCACGGAGTACATGGCACGCGGAGCAGGCAGTACGTTCGATACGATTCTGCCGTTGGCGAAGAAGTATCACGTGGCTGCAATTAACTGGGGGCTTGTAGAGGGGAAGACGCAGACCTATATGCCGTGGGACTCCTGGCAGCGGCCATATGTGACGGAGAGCCCCGTGGTGTGGTTCCACGATGTGTTTCACAAGGATGGGACGCCGTACCGGCTTCGCGAAGTGGAGATATTCAAACGCCTCACAGGTACTAGCCAGGATTTGCAATTGCGCTGATTGTTAATGACTGACGAGCCTGCCGTGATGCTGGATGGCGGGCGCGCTTTCTCTGGACGTCACTCGCGAGTTATGGGTTGTGAGATGGCGAGTATCACATTGCGTTGGCTTGCTCTGTAGAAGAACAGCTACTCGGCACTGTGCGCGGAGTACAACTGCTGGCTGAGCGCGAATTCTTTCTTCGCTTCCTCTGCCTGCCCTGCGTCGCGCAGCGCGCGCCCCAGCTCATAGTGCATGCGCGGGTTGCGCGGATCATAACTGACTGCTTTCCGCAAGTGCTCGATGCCTTCGGCGGACTGCTGCGTTGCCAGAAAGGAGCGACCCAATTTTTCATGCGCTATCGCAGATGCAGGCTGAATCTGGATGGCTGTTTGCAGAGGCTCGATAGCTTCTTGGGGTCGGTTATGGTCGAACAGGAAGGAGCCGAGGTTGACGAACGGCCATTCGTCGGTCCCATGAGGATCGGCCCAGCTGGCCGCGGTGCGCAGTGCAGACTCTGCTTCTGCTGAACGATTCGCGGCCTCGTAGGTCAGCCCAAGATTCTCTTCAGCCTTT